>DAOSWJ010000106.1:0-9458 GCA_035380005.1 Prolixibacteraceae bacterium
CTGGGGCACGATGGTGAAACCGTGTTCGTGGCCATGCAGTTGCGCTATGCCTTGAAAACCTACATCGAAATCAATCAAATGTTTGGCAACAACGATGAAATTAGCTGGGCAAAAGCTCACCTCCAAACCCTTGATGCCAACATCGATAAACATTGCTGGGATGGTGAATGGTACGTGCGTGCTTTCCGTTTCGATGGCAGTGTGTTTGGTTCGAAAAGCAACGACGAAGGCAACTATTGGCTCAATCCGCAAACATGGAGCGTTATCAGCGGCCATGCCTCGCCCGAAAAAGCACAAAGTGCGCTACAGACTGTGCGCGATCATCTGGCTACCGACTGTGGTGTAATGGTTTGTGCACCTCCGTATGTTAAAACTGATCACAAAATAGTGAAAGCGCCATTATTCAACCCCGGTATGAAAGAAAATGCTTCGATTTTCTCGCACACACAAGGTTGGGCAGTTATTGCCGAAACCATGCTGGGCAACGGAACACAAGCCTATAAGTATTTGCGTTCGTTTATGCCGGCAGCCTACAATACTAAAGCCGAAGTAAGGCAAATTGAACCTTACGTCAATTGCCAGTTTACGCACAGTACTTACAGCCCAAGGTTTGGGGCATCGCGCCTGCCATGGCTTACCGGAGCTGCAACATGGGGCTATTATTCGGCATCGGCATACATAATCGGTATTCAGCCCGATTACGAAGGCTTGTGTATCGATCCTTGTATTCCGGCCGACTGGACAGGCTTTAAAGCAAAACGCCGCTTCAGGGGCAAATGGCTCAATATTGAAGTGAAAAACCCGAATGGTGTCGAAAAAGGCGTAGCAAAAATGATGCTTAACGAAACCGAAGTTGAAGGTAACTTTATTCCGGTTTCGGAGATGAAGGAGCAAAACGAAGTGCTAGTTATTATGGGATAATAAGGGTTTAGTTCTCTATAAAAAAGCGCGAGGCGGAACAGTACCGGCCTCGCGCTTTCTTTTTATGGGTTTAAGTTTAAATATTAACTTTTTGAGTTAAAAGAATGTTGCCCGATGAGCTGCCAACCATCAGTTCAATTTCGCCGTTTTCGAGTAGCCAAGAATAGGCTTCTTCGTCCCAGTAGCGTAGATTCTTCACATCGAAATTGAGGTTAACTGTTTTGGTTTCGCCTGCATTTATACTTACACGTTCAAAAGCTTTTAGCTCTTTCAAAGGCCATTCAACTTGCGCGTCTATTCGGCGTACATACAATTGAACAACTTCGTCGGAATTGTGCGAACCGGTATTGGTCACATCAACACTTACCTTAATGGTTTCGTTTTCGTTGTAAGCTTGCTTGTTTGTTTTCAGGTTTTTATAGTCGAATTGGGTGTACGAAAGTCCGTGGCCAAAGGGGTACATAACAGCTTTGCCTTTGGTGTCGAACCAACGGTAGCCAACCAGCAATTCTTCTGAATAAACTGCAATATCTTTGTTCGATTTGTCCTCTTTAAGCGATTCGGCTTTGTGCTCGTCAACCAATGCAACAAAAATATCTTCCGAAATCGGGCTGTCGGTTTGTGGGAAGTTGCCCATTGCATACGCAGGCGAATCCTCAAGTCTAATTGGCAACGTGTAAGGTAGTTTGCCCGATGGGCTAATTTTGCCAATCAAAACATCGGCAAGTGCATTGCCACCTTCAGTGCCGTTAAACCAAGCATAAAGCAAGGCTTTCGATTTTGTGTTTACCACATTTAAATCAACTGGGGCGCCGGCCACTACCACTGTGGCAATATTTGGGTTAACCGCTGCAATGGCTGCAATAAGCGAATCTTGTCCGTATGGCAATTCAATTGAAATACGGTCGCTGCCTTCGGTTTCAACTTCGCGGTTGTTTCCGGCCATAAAGATAACCAGGTCGGCTTTCTTCGCTGCATCAACAGCTGCTTTAAGGAGTTCAGGATCGGGTTCGGTATAAGGTGATCTGAATTGTCCCCAAACGAATTCTGGTTTTACATAGCCTTCAACAAATTCGATGTTGGCTTTGTCGCCAATGCGGTTTTTAAGCCCTTCGAGTGGAGTAACTTCGTAAAGAGCCTTAACCCCTGCACCAACGCCACCTAAAGCCATGGTTCGAATAGCGTTATCGCCAATTATAACAATATTTTTGTTTTTATCGAGGTTGATGGGTAGAACTGAGTCGTCATTTTTAAGTAAAACAATCGATTTTGAAGCTACCTCGTAAGCAATTTGTGCCTGTTCGGGTTGAGCGGTCATTATTTTGTTGGCTTCGTTTGCAGGCACCGGTTCAATAGCCAGACGTACCCTTAGTATGTTTCTTACTTTGGCATCGATTACCGAAATCGGAACTGCACCTGAGTTAACCGAATCGATTAAGGCTTGACCAAAATAGCGTTGTCCGGGCATCTCAACATCAAGCCCGTAAAGAGCAGCAGCAACCGTGCTGTGTACGCCTCCCCAGTCTGAAATGATCATTCCAGCGAATCCCCATTCATCGCGTAGTATTTTGTTCTGAAGCATGTTGTTTTCGGAACACCAGTAGCCATTTACTTTGTTGTAAGCGGCCATAACTCCGAAGGCATCGGCTTCTTCAACGGCTGCTTGGAATGGTGGCAGATAAATTTCGCGCATGGTGCGTGGGCTAACCAGTACATTAACCCTTCCGCGGTTGTTTTCTTGGTTGTTAAGTGCATAATGTTTTAAGCAAGCAGCTACACCATTGTCCTGAACGCCATTAGTGTACCCAACCGATAAGCGTGCGCTTAAGAACGGGTCTTCGCTAAAGTATTCGTAAGTGCGGCCTCCGGTAGGTATGCGTTGTATGTTTATGGCAGGTCCCAGAATCATATCCTTGCCCCTTAAACGGGCTTCGCGAGCCATCCCTGTACCATATTTATAGGCAAGTTCTTCGCTCCATGTAGCCGCCAAAGCAGAACCTGTCGGGAAAAAAGTTGCCGAATCGGTTTCCAGCCGAAGCGAACGCCATGAGTGTGGCTCCATTTCTTCCCTTATTCCAAAAGGCCCGTCGGCATAAACCATATCGGCAATGCCCAAACGTTCAATTCCGGCCGAGGTAAACATGTGCTTGCCGTGTAACATAGCAACTTTTTCTTCGAGGGTCATTTGTGCAATAATGGTGTCGATTTGTGCATCGTAGGCCAGTAACTTTGATCCCTTATTTGCATTATTGCTGTTATTGCACGAAACGATTAATACAGCCAGCACCATAAACGATGCAGCTTGAAAAAAATCTAGTAGTTTTCTTTTCATTGAGTTTTTCGGTTTAAATTTAAAATAAAACAGGTTAATATATTGAAGATTAATAGTTTGTGATGCTGATTTAAAGAGTGCACAATGCAAACATAAATAAAAAAAATCACTTTCCTTTTATTTGTTTTCAACAAAGTAGTTCCAGAGTTGATCGTTTGGAGGTGTAGCTAATATCGAAATATTTTCTTTTGAAACCGGATGAATGAATTCAATTTTTCGTGCATGTAAATGTATGCCACCATCGGGATTTGAACGCGGAAAACCGTATTTCATATCGCCTTTAATTAAACAGCCAATTGCTGCAAGTTGTGCCCGTATTTGATGATGACGGCCTGTTTGTAAATCGATTTCCAATAAGTGGAACCTGTTGGAACTTTTCAGGTATTTGTAGTGCATGATTGCTTCTTTGCTCTCAGGCTTTTCTGTATCGTAAGCATACGATTTGTTTTGTTTGTTGTTGCGAACCAGCCAATGATGGAGGGTGCCCTGAGGCGGATTTGGTATTTTGTTGACCACCGCCCAGTATGTTTTTTTGATGGCCTCTTTTTGTTTGAACATTTGGTTTAGGCGGGTAAGCGCTTTGCCTGTACGGGCAAACAAAACCACACCACTGGTTGGCCGATCGAGCCGATGGGTTACTCCCAAAAACACTTCACCGGGCTTGTTGTATTTTTGTTTGATGTAAGCTTTCACAATATCGCTGAGGGGTGAATCGCCGGTTTTATCGCCCTGTACAATTTCGTTGCCGGTTTTATTAACGGCAATAATGTGGTTGTCTTCGTAAATAACTTGCATAATTATCAATTTCTTGGTGCAAAGTTAAACATTGTTAAAGAACATTAATCAATAAAAACAAGGACAATCTATTTAACAGTGGTACGTTATTTGTTAAAAATCGATTTATTAATCAAAATAAACAACATGCAAAAAACCTACATCACCGTGTTGATGGCATTAATTTTTGCCTCCACTCAACTTACTGCACAGGTAAAAGAATTCGACCTAAGCACTTACCAAACCTCCGAATACAAGCGTTCTTCGCTCGATTTAAACACCCAGCTTTCGCAAGGGGCTTCAGATAAATCGAGTATATACGACAAGCAATTGGATTACAAAGAGAGCCAATTCTCATCTACCGGGCAATTACAATCCACTTGGGATTATATTGATTTTAAACGCGAAAGGATCATAAATTACGGTTCAAATATTGACTTCTACGGTAGTTATGGACATACCAAAAAAGACAGTATCATTTCAGCAATAAAAAAGAACTACTCAGATGGAAGAATTGTTTTTTCAGTAAATGGCTTTTATAATTACGAGAAGTTTTATGGTAGCCGATTGAAAAATTCGTGGTACATAAACGGAGACTTAAACTTTGCCGGACGAACTGATAACACCACAACAAAAAACGATAGCATCATCAAAAAATCAAGTTTTCAGGGCAATCCGCTTATTTCGTCAAGCATAAAAATTGGTCATGCACATGGTAGGATGGAACATGTTAGTGTGGCTAGCGAAGCAATTTATATACTCGACGACTTGGAATCAAGCGGCCTTTTGACCAGGACATTGACCGACAATGATGTGGTAAAATTGGCCGATAAAATCAATGAATTAAAACAAGAACGTTTTTTTGACGAAAGGCTTTACCGAATGAAAGTAATGGAAGAACTGATTGGCTTTTTAAAGGAAAACTCCTTAATTGAAGCCGAATCGGTAAAAGTATTCAATATAATTTCCGACTACCATTTTATGGCAGGTATTCAAACCCGTACATCGGGGAAACGCCTAAATTATGACATATCAATAAAAGATACTTATTTTTATTCTAACAATGAATCAGCCAGAACCTTTAATTACAACAATGTAGATGGATATTTAAATATTGGTTTTCAGGCAAACAAGCCCATTTCGTTAAAATGGCAACGAAACTTCAGATCAAATATCAGCCTAAGTAATTTACCCATACTTAATGCAGCGGCCAGATATTCGATTGGCTATTATCCCAATACACGCACATACTTTAGCGCAAATACCAATGTCAACCTTAACTATAGGGATAGGCCGGACCAATATTACGAATTAAACTACACATTTGGGTTAAGTTTTAACGGATATTACTATCTGTCGGAAAAGATGAGGCTGAGTGCTTCAATGACTCTTTATAACGATCACGTTGAAAACGCATTAGTAATAAGTGCTGAAAACATGGCTAAAAAAATCGACAATTCGATCCAACAAACATGCAATTTAGCATTGACTTATTATATTTTCTAAAAAGCAATTAAAGTATATTATCCGTCATACGAAAACATAAGTTTTAGTATGACGGATGATTTTTTAGTATTGCTCTTTTTCGTTAGGAAAGTCCCTTGACTTCACATCATCGATATAGGCGCCAACAGCACCTTTAATTTCGGCAGCCAAATTGTGGTAGCGGCGTAAAAAACGTGGAGAGAACTCTTGCGTTATGCCCAGCATATCGTGTATAACCAGTACCTGTCCATCGACACCGCCGCCGGCACCAATACCAATAATTGGTATTTTAACTTCGTTGGTTACTTTTTCGCCCAGTTCGGCGGGTATTTTTTCGAGTACAATGCCGAAACAACCAGCCTCTTCGAGCAGTTTTGCATCGCTGATTAGTTTTTTAGCTTCTTCGTCTTCTTTGGCCCTTACCACATAGGTGCCGTATTTGTGGATCGATTGTGGCATAAGCCCCAAGTGACCCATAACAGGTATGCCGGCTGAAATAATGCGGTTTATCGATTCAATAATTTCTTTTCCGCCTTCAATTTTAACTGCATCGGCATGGGTTTCTTTCATGATACGAATAGCCGATTGTACTGCTTTTTTCGAGTTGCCCTGATATGTGCCAAAGGGCATATCAACAACAACCAATGCACGTTTTACACCTTTAACAACCGATTTGCCATGATAAATCATCTGGTCGAGGGTGATGGGCAATGTGGTTTCGTTGCCGGCCATTACGTTCGATGCCGAGTCGCCAACCAAAATTACATCAACACCGGCCTCGTCAACCAAGCGTCCCATGCTGAAGTCGTAGGCCGTTAACATCGATATTTTTTCACCCCTCAGCTTCATTTCCGATAGCACATGGGTGGTCACTTTCTTTATTTCTTTATGTACTGACATTTTTTTCTGAATTTGTAAACCTGCAAAGTTATAAAAAAAACCATGTTAGAATATGACCCATCTCTTATTCGAACCGAACAGTGCGTGTTATTGTGTTGCTGCCATTATTGAAATGTAAAAGGTAGGTTCCGCACTCAATTTTACTCCCGTTGTTTTGCACGCGACCGAAATCTCGTTTGTAACTTCCTTTTTCCATAGTTTCATTCAGCAATACCTTGTGCAGCTGGCCGTTCATGTTGTAAAGTTCAAGTTGAACGTTCTGATTGTTCTTTTCAACAACAAACGAAACAGTTAAGTTGTCGCTAACCGGGTTAGGGTAAATGGTGAACGCATTGTTGTTTTTGTTCAAAATCTCGTCGATCCCGTTTCTGAATTTGCGGCTGAAAATTATCGAAGCACTGTTATCGCTAAACGCATTTAATGCAGTTATTTTCAGGTCGATGTCCTTATAGAATTCTGCTTCGGTAATGTTTATGCTCAGGCTGGTGTCTGCTGGGTTGATATTGTCAGCAGTATAAAGCAGCTCGTTGTTTTGTTTCATTTCAACAGCGTAGCCGGCAGCACCAACAGCACGTTTCCATGTTGCTGTAATATTGTCGGTTTCAAATGCTTCGTCTTGAGTTGGTGCAATTATTTCGAAATCCATAGGTTCGATTTCAGCTGTCTTAAAATCAAATATCTGCTCGTAAGTTTGAAGTGAGTCCCCAAGCATGGCATAGCCCATTATTTGATAGGTTTCGCCCGGCATCAGTTCGTAATCGAGTGTTTTGGGCAAACATAAGGTATTGTTTTCAATGTCGAAGCTAAAAGTGTTGTCTGTATTGTTTTTTTGTGTAAGATTTATGTGATATGATGTTGCTCCAACAATTGGTTGAAATTCGAAGCAGGGTTGTAACGCAACAGTGTTGGTGTCGGTGATATTTATGAACTGCGCCTGATGGTTGATCCTGAAACTGTTTTCGGAATAAACTTCAAAAAGGATTTCGCTCGATGAAAGCCCTGCACGAGCTAAAAAGTAATAATTATTCCCGGGCATATCGGGCACATACCATCTGGTGCGCTTTTCGGAGTGTGCCGATGGTGAATTAATGGAAACTCCGGCCTGTTCAATAATGTTTTTGTTACTGTCGCAAAGCATAATGGCTACATACTTAATTTCGCCTTCGGCAATCCAATCAATATCGTAAATTGAGTTGATTGCCAGTTTTTCACCTTCGATGCCAAAAATATCGGGCTGAACGGCTAATGGCGATTTGATTGTAAAGCTTGGTTCTCCAATGTATTTAAAATCTTTCGACTCGAAAATGTATTGTTGTGTGTCGCCGTATTTTTCGTATAAGTTTAAAAGTTCAATACTGATTACTGCGGTGTCGGTAATTTGAAGGCTGGGGTCGGGTTGCCATACATATTGATTTTCGCCCGGAGCAGTTTCAATGCTTTGTGCAATAACTTTTTGTACTCCGGTGCTTTTGTTGGTGAAGCTAATTTTTACCCGATCGCCTAAGCCTGTTTGCTCCCATTTTATGGTGTTGCTTTTCGATTTCACGAAATAAACATTACGGCTTGGCTCAGTAATATCAATTCGGTTGTAGAAAATAGTAAACGGAACAGGCGATACCGATTGTTCGGCTTCGAATTGTGCATTGGTTATTTTAATTAAGCATTGTGTTTCGTTTATGCTTGGTATGTACCAACTGTAAGCTCCGCTCGATGCATCAATGTTTTGTGCAATTGTCTCATAGCTTTCTCCGTTATTGGTTGAAAGGTAAATGTTTATCTTTTCGACGGTTGAAGGTGCTTCCCAACGTATGTCGCGGTGTTGGGCATGTTTTATGTACGTGGTTTCGTTGTATGCCGGCCAAGTTAGTTTAAGTGGGTTCACATCCATTAAATCGGTTTCGATGGCGCTGAACAGTTCGGTGCGATTGCCTTCTTTGCCTGTTACTATATCGGCGTGGTTGTAGTTGCTGAAATGCCTTTTGCTTTTTACTGTATGGCCTTCAAAAGCAGCACTTTTAACAGGCACAATGCCATCGTTTTGCAAATTAAAACCTTGTTCGATAAGATATGCGCCTAATTGATATTGTTCTTCAAGTGTTCCCGGGTTTGTTTTATAAACGCCCGGCACCGAAGCTGTGTAGCATACGTGCTTGCTATCGAATTTGGTGTTGCGGTTTAGGTTAACCAGCCACTCGTTTGCTTCGTCGGGATTAGCATTGTAATCGAACAATGCGTCGTAATTGTCCCATCGTAAGTCGCTTCGGTTTACTTCGTTATATTTTGTTTCTTTAAAAACAGCTGCTTCAACTATTGTTACATATAACGATAAGGGAAAGCTAAACTTAGCGTTGCGTACTTTGTTGTTGGCCATTGGCGAACCATGGTGCGGGCTGCCAAGGGTGATGAGCAAATCGACCATCTCTCCGCATTTTTGGCCTGAAGCTATGCCTTGTGTAAAAGTATTCTCGTTGATGTACGAGCGTGAAACGAGTCCGCCCATGCTATGTCCAATAATTGCGATTTTTTGTTCGTGCAAGCCTGCTTCTTCTACTTTTTTTCTCAATTCAATGGCTAGGTCTTTTACACTAACCTCGTTCGACCAATATTTAACATAGTAAGGTTTAAAATTGGCTCTGAGTTCGGCATCGGCCAATAAATAGTCTTTGAATCCTTTCCAAAAACCACCACCCGGAGGTGCAGGTTTCCCTTCAAAGCTCCAGCCATGAATCAGTAATAAAGGCTTGCGGCCTTCGAGGCTTAGTTCGGGGCTAACATCCTCAATAACCAATAAGTTGTCAATCTCAACTTTGCTTGCACTAAGGGTGTCAATTGAATTTGGTTGGTTTGATGTTAAACCTTGTGCACGACTATAATTTGAAATGTGTAGTAATAAAACCAGTAGTACGGTGATGAAATATTTCATTAGCTATATTTTTAATAAATTATTGAATGCCGGCTAATTGAAAAAATTAACGCTTGCTTAATCGATTTGAATATAGCAAATATACAATATTATTGTTCATAAAAAACAAAAAATGATCACCAG
>DAOSWJ010000107.1:0-9440 GCA_035380005.1 Prolixibacteraceae bacterium
TTGACTTGTTCTTTTTCCAATATTTTCAATGAACTTTGTGCTCTTGTTGTCGCTCGTTTTTTAAGCGGCTGCAAAGATAAACATTTCTTATTTTAATTTCCAAATAAAACTGAAAATTTATTTCAAAAACTTATTCACAAAAAAATGTGAAAACGGATTACAAAAATACAAAAAACAATGCATATAATGCAAATGTTCATCGCATGTTTTGAAAAATAAATTTCGATCAATTTGAAATAAGAACTTTGTGTTTTGCTTTTTTGTGAAAGCGGGTGCAAAGAAAAGCCCATTTTTCGCTATTTCCAAATATTTTTTCAAAGTTTTTTACATACAAATTTCAAACATCAGAAATTCAGGAATATAATTTTGAAAAAAAAATATTAAAAAAAAGGAAACAAACTATTAATGTCTTAAAAATTCAATAAAATCGTTAACAAATAAACATAAGAACTGAAGACATGTATTGATTAGAATGCTAAAGTTTGTGATTACAAAAGGATAGATAAAACCTCTCAAAACTCAAAACAAATATTAGTTTTGCATTATAGAATTGCTTACAAATAATGAAAACACGATTATTGGATATTATCAAAAAATATAGAATTGTATTTGGAATCTTATTATTTTTCCTGATATGGATTTTATTTTTTGACGAATACAACCTATTCCGAATTAGAAAAGACAATAAAAAACTGCAACAATTAAAAGAAGAAAAAATCTATCTTGAGAAAAAAATTAAAGAAGACAGGCTACACCTACAAAAACTACAAACCGATTCGCAGGCACTCGAACGTTTTGCCCGCGAAGAATACCTATTAAAAAAAGAAAATGAAGAAGTTTACATCATTATTGAAGAATGACAAAAGCACATCTTCAAAACGGATACTATATATAGTACTTTTATTTTTGGGATTTTTCGCAAACAACACACTTGCACAAAGTGAAATAAAAACGCCATATTTTGTACAATTATCGCATGTTAGGGGCGAGAACAAGCCACACCGACCTGTAATAGCCAACCTAACCTATCCGTATAGAGGTGCCGAAATAAAAATAGGATGGCAATCGATTGGTAAACAACCTTGGCAGGTTGCGTTTCGTTATCCTTCGTATGGGCTGGGATTTAACTACAGCACATTCGAAACTGAAGTTTTAGGAGTACCGGCTTCACTTTTCTTCTTCACCACATTTCCTCAAATCAATTCAAAATTGATCAACATTAATCTCGATGTTAATTTTGGACTTTCATATGGCATAAATCCTTACGATAAAATAAGCAATCCACATAATTTCTCTACCGGTTCGTCGATCAATGCATTTTTTGGAATATATCTGGAACAATCCATTCATATTGATAAAAAATTCGACATTGTTGTAAGTGAAGGGCTAACCCATTACTCAAACGGCGCAATGGGATATCCGAATCTGGGGCTCAATGTTTTTCCAACTTTAAAAGTTGGTTTTAGGGATCATCAATTCGACAGGTTAAAATTAAACAAGGATATAAAACCTGAATACAAAAGAAATTGGCAACTCTCACTTTACGTTGGCGGTGGAGTAAAAACATTATTTGCTGCCAAACCTTTATATCGTGAGCTGGTTCTGCAACCATCGCTATATTATCGGCCAAGTTACAAGCGTAGGATTGGATTGAGCTATGATGTTATCTATAACGAAGCCATTACCGGAATTTGGACCCGTAGCGACGAAACCGGTCGCGAGCTTATTACCCAATCGGTTTTGCTGTCGCACGAATTTTTAATCAATCGGTTTACAATTCTTACTCAAATAGGAATGTACGTGGTAAATTTGCCTTTCGACAAAGTGGCCTACAGCAGGTACGATATCGACAGTATTGTATCGAGATTGGGAATTGGCTTTCATTTAACTCCTTGGGCAAAAATTGTTCTTAACCTTAAATCGCACTACATTAAAGCTGAATATATCGAAACAGGGCTGGTATTTAATCTTAACCTCAACTAAAAACCTGTTATTCAACACCCAATTTGAAAATCAATTTGTTTTATCTGATATTTTTTTTATCTTGGTGTGAACAATTGATTTTTTAAAATGAATTTAAACCTCGACATATTCAAAATTAAATCAAACAATGTTGCACCCGAAAAAGGAAAGATATTAATTGCAGAACCTTTTTTGCCCGGCAGCTATTTTAACCGATCGATTGTATTCTTGGTTGAACACAACGCAAATGGGTCGGTTGGTTTTATTTTGAATAAACCCGTCAATTTTCAGATCAATGAATTTTACAAAGAATTTCCGAATTATAATGACAAAATATACATTGGCGGCCCGGTAAATATTGAATCACTATTTTTTATTCATAAACTTGGTGACAGAATTAAAGGAAGCGTTCCTATAATTAACGACCTTTGGTGGGGAGGCGACTTTGATGATTTAAAACAACTGATGAACGACGGGCAAATCACCAATAACCAAATAAGGTTTTTCTTAGGTTATTCGGGTTGGGACAAAGGCCAGTTAAAGGAAGAACTTAAAGAAGATTCGTGGATAGTTAGCGACATTGCGCCAAACCTGGTTATAAACGGCCAAAACGAACTTTGGCATGATATGGTAAAAAGCCTTGGGGGCAAATACCGACTATGGGAAAACTTCCCCGAGAACCCAGGAATGAATTAATATATTAAAACAACTTTTCGATAAAATTCTTCAACAAAGAAAAATCAATAATTACTGGAAAAATTAAGCCATAAACAGCTCCTGCAAAGTGTGCGTCGTGACCAATATTGTCGATATTTTTCTTTCCCATATAATAACTGTATGCCAAATATGTTGCACCAAACACAATGCCCGGAACCGGAATAATTCCAAAAAACCATAATTTGTTCCACGGATCGAAGAAAATTGACGTAAACACAATGGCCATTACTGCACCTGACGCTCCTACTGCACTGTAATACTGATTTTTACCATGTTTAATTATTGTATAAATACTCGAAACAACAATACTCGACAAATACAACAATAAAAAATACAAATGCGAATTTTGCGGAAAAAAATGATAGAAATAAACTTCACACACCTTCCCGAAAATGAACAACACATACATGTTTACCAGCAAATGCGCCCAATCGGCATGTACCAGCACATGCGAAAATAATCGATACCACTGCCCTCTTTGGCGCATCAAATAGGGTCTGAGACTCAATTTATCGAACCAAACACGATTATAAAACACAAATACCGAAATGGCAATTGTTATTAATACAATTATCAAAGAAATCATTAATGCAGAATTTTATAAATCATTTCACGTTGTAAATCGGCTGTCGATGAAGAAACATTCCCTACCCCTTTAGATTTCAAATCATACTCGCGCAATATTGAAATAATTTCGACAATTTTTTTTGTTGAATAACGCTTTGCCGCTTTGATATAACTATCGACGAAAAAGGGCTGCACACCGAGCACTCGTTGTAAATTTGCACTCGATTTATCGCTTACCAAATGGTATTTCAACAAGCGGTTGAAATAAGCGAACAAGGCAGCTATCGTTTTAGGAATTGGATTTAGAGCTTGGTTTGCCCCAAAATAATTGATAATTCGGTTTGCTTTTAATACATCGCGATCGCCCAAGGCATTTTGCAATTCAAATACATTGAAATCCTTGCTAATACCTATATTTTTTTCGATATCGGCTGTTGTTATGGTCGATTCTGCAGGCAACAAAATCATCAATTTATCGAGCTCATTAGCCACTTTCCCAATTTCGGTTCCTAAATATTCGGCCAACATTGCCACTGCTTGGGGCTGAATTTTATATTTCTTTGCTGAACAATAATTTTGTATCCATGGAGCCAATTGATTTTCGTATATTTTTTTCGACTCAAAAACTACCCCATTATCATTTGCTGCTTTATAGAATTTTTTCCGTTTATCGATTGTTTTGTACTTATAACAAATAACCAAAATAGTCGATTTTAGAGGCTGTTGAATATAGGAAAGCAACTCATCCTCGAGTCCTTTTAAATTTTGGGCTTCTTTGATAATCACAACTTGATGAGCCGACATCATTGGGAAGCGCTTTGCTACAGTTAAAATTGTATCAATACTGGTGTCTTTACCATATAATATAGTTTGATTGAAGCTTCGTTCGGCCTCGGGCAGCACATTGTTGGCAATATAGTCGGTAAGTTGATCGATAAAGTAGGGCTCGTCGCCCATTAAAACATAAAGTGGATGATATATTTTTTTTTGCAGATTGCTTTGTATCTCGTTATATGTCATTATCCTAAAATTTTAAGTGTTTAACCGATCTGCCGTTATCCCGAATAATCGACATTGCTTTTATTCCAATTTCAATATGGCTGTTTACAAATTCCCGCGTAACCATTTGGTCGCTCTTATCTGTTTTTACGCCCGATGAAATCATTGGCTGATCGGAGACAAGCAACAAAGCTCCTGTTGGTATTTTATTAGCAAAACCTGCTACAAAAATTGTTGCTGTTTCCATATCGACAGCCATAGCACGAGTTATTTTTAAGTACTTTTTAAATTTTGTATCGTGCTCCCAAACCCTGCGGTTAGTTGTAAAAACAACACCGGTAAAATAATCGCGTCCGGCATCGCGAATCGAGGTCGAAACTGCACGTTGAAGGTTAAATGCAGGCAAAGCAGGAATTTCGGGAGGAAGATAATCATTTGAAGTTCCATCGTGCCTTATTGCAGCAATTGGCAGAATTAAGTCGCCTAGTTTATTGATGGTCTTCAATCCGCCACATTTTCCCAAAAACAAAACCGCACATGGCTTAATTGCACTAAGCAAATCCATAATTGTTGCAGCATTAGGGCTGCCCATACCAAAATTGATTATGCTAATGTTCTCAGCCGTAGCCGATGGCATATTTTTCTCATCGCCATCAACTTCGACATTGAAACGCTTTGCAAATATTTCCACATAGTTCTGAAAATTAGTAAGAATAATATACTTGCCAAATTTTTCAAGTGGAACTCCGGTGTATCGAGGCAACCAATTGTTTACAATTTCTTCTTTCGATTTCATTACTTCAACGAATTATAGTTGCAAACAAAAATACAAATAATGACCAAAGCCCATTAAAAGAAAAGCATTAGTTTTGAACGAAAAATTAAAAACTTATATGGACTTCAATTTTCAGCAGTTAAATTTTCCGTTTTCAAAATTTAAAATTGAAGAACGAAACGGGAAGCTATTCATTTTTGACGATGCCCGAAAGCGTTTTGTAGCATTGACACCTGAAGAATGGGTACGTCAGAATTGCCTTCACTTTTTACGCGATCACAAAAAATTCCCAATTGGCTTAATGGCTGTTGAAAAGGGCATTAAAATAAATAACCAGAATTTACGATACGACATTGTTGCTTATTCAAAAAAAGCCAGTCCAATTTTGTTGGTTGAATGCAAAGCGCCCGAAGTTACAATAACCCAAGCAACTTTCGACCAGATTGCAGTTTACAACATTTCGCTCAAAGTACCTTACTTAATGGTAACTAACGGCTTGAATCATTATTTCTGCCAAGTTGATTTTGTACAAAAAAGGTTTCAATTTATAAACGATATTCCTGAATTTGGTGTAATCTATGCCCAATTCTAAGCCTTTAACACCAATTGTTTTTGAAGAATATACTCATCTTCCCAGCCATTGGGTTTGCGTAACCATTGTTTTTTTCGCCCGGTAATTTCGAAACCTAATTTTTCGAACAACTTTAAACTGGTAATATTACTTTCGGCAACATTGACATACAATTGTGAAATACCTAATGTGTTACGCGAATATTCAATTAACAATTCCAGAGCTTCAACTGCCTTACCTTTACCACGTTCGGAATGTTCAAAAATAACAATACCAACCCCTGCCCTGCTGTGATATGGTTCAAAATCGAACAATTCAACAGTTCCAATTGCTACTTCTTGCTCGTTTTCTATCACTAAGCGCAATTGTTTATTTTCCCAAATATCGGCATTATTCGATTTAATATAATTAGCCAAAATAAACTTCGAAAGCGGAGCATAAGTATTGCTAACCCGCCAAACTTCGGGGTTGTTTTCCCAATTGTAAAGTAGTTCAACATCGGAGGGTTCGAGTGCCCTTAAACGTATATTTTTCGAAGAGATGGTCATTTTTTACTGTCCAAGGTTTGTCAAACTTTTCCACAATATTTCCAAATCTTTTAATACGCTATAATCCTTTGCATACAGCATGTTTGCCTTATCTACAAGATCGTTATTCAATAATTTCAGGTCGATTTGCTGTGTTGTTTTGAGCACACCCGGTTTAATGGTAGGCAAACCCAAAAATAGTTCGGTATTTACTTTGTGATAACCTACCCAGCTTTTTTTACCGCCTAAAACATTGAAAATATTTGAAAAAAATGCAGCTTTATTTTTTTCGATCCAAACAATAAAAATACTTAGCAACAACAAAATAAAAGCCATCGTTACATCAAATAAGCGTTTGTTGCGCATATTTTTTTCGCTTCCAATCGCGTTTAAGTTTACAACGTACAAATCACCGGCAGTATCGATTGAGTTACTGCCAATAATCGATACACTTTCGGGAGGTGCTATTTTAAACGAAACATTATTGTCGCTTAATTGAAGCATAGTGCTTATTACCAGACTGGAGCTAATATCTTCGGAACAAAAAATCAGTTCTTCGACATTATTAACCCTAACCACTTCGCTTATCTGATAAATTGAGCCCATATAACGTTCACTTCGAGGTTTCATTTTAGGCGAGATATAACCAATAACATTGGCTTTTGCTCCGGTTTGATGTAATAAATCGCGGACTCTTTTACTTTCAGATTTTAATCCAACAATTGCAACTCGTTTGGGTTTTTGTGCTCCAATAATAAAATCGCCTTTTACAATAAAATGCAGCGCCAACCTGGTTAATGTAATTAAAATGGCCGAGAGTGTAGCGCCCAGAACTATAATAGCCCTCGAGAAACGCGCACTATTGGGCAGCAACGAATATACAACCAATATAAAAATACTGCCGTATAAAAGACCGCGCAATATTCTTAACAACTTAACAGGCTTATCGTATCCACCAGAATAATATACCGATACAAGCCAAACAAAAATATAAATTGGAACAACCAAAAATAGCAAAACACTAGGGTAGTATCCAGGCTCGTACCGATACGATTCCCAAAAAGGCAACAAAAAAACAAATCCCAGAAATATTATTGCAAAATCGAGAATAGGCAACCATAATTGTTTGAACAATCGCACCAAAGCAGCAATGCCGGCCCGAATATAAATAGCCAAATGAATGAAAAAAGAGAACAACCCAGCATATTGTTTCGAAAAATGTTTACGGGCAAAAATGATCATTGCATTGTAAAACATGCGAACATAATTCAAGCTACCTTTTTTGGTGCTTTCACCTTTATAATGAATAATTGTGGTTTCGGGATAATAATAGTTTTTGTAACCTCCTTTGGTAATTCGATATGAAAGGTCGATATCTTCGCCGTACATAAAATAATCTTCGTCGAGCAAGCCAACTTTATCGAGTGTTTCTTTACGTAAGAGCATAAAAGCACCGGCAAGTACGTCAATTTCGTGTATTTCGTTTTCGTTTAAATATGATAGGTGGTATTTACCAAAAAACTTTGACTTTTTAAACAACGACGACAATCCAAAAATTTTATGAAAAGCAACCCATGGCGTAGGCAAGCCCCTTTTCGATTCGGGCAAAAACCTACCACAACCATCAATCATTTTAACACCCAAGCCACCGGCATCGGGGTGTTGATCCATAAAACTGATCACTTTCTCGAAAGTATCTTCTTCAACAACGGTATCGGGGTTCAGCAATAAAACATATTCGCCTTGTGCTTTGCGTATTGCCTGATTGTTGGCTTTCGAAAAGCCTAAGTTACGTTTGTTGGATATCAGTTTAATGTTTGGAAATTTATGAATAAGCATACCAATTGAACCATCGACAGAGTTATTATCGACAACAAATACTTCGGATGCAATATTTTTGCTTGCCTTTTCGACAGCATGAAGACACTGTTCGAGAAAATGCTTAACATTATAATTTACAATTACTACCGAAAGCTTTAGCATACTTGTTCAATTTTTTATCTTTTCCAAAATGGCTTTTTCTTTTTTGTTTTATTTTCGAAAAAATCGGCATTTAGTTCTTCGGGGTGGATAATATGATAAATTTCGCCCCACGAAGGGAGTCCTCCGATATTGCGATCATCGATATACAAATCGCAATCTATCTTTCGGCTTTTAGAGCCATCGAACATCTCTTCGGGGTAACTGCTGTTTACTGCATAAAACTCAACACCATTAGCTTTACAAAACTCAACTGCCTCTGTTAAATATATACCAGCCCTGTATGTCCAAAGAATTAACTGATGGCCTTTATTGTGAAGCATTTTTAGCGTTTCGAAGGCAAAAGGCCTGATTTTTCCAATTTCGGGATACTTATGCTCAACAATGGTTCCATCAAAATCAACAGCAATCTTCATAAATATTTTTTGTTTGATCAATTTAAGCTTCACATTAAAAAAGCGCTTAACTACTTGCGACTTTTTTCAAACATAAGTTAAGAGCATTCAAAAATGACAATTTTATTTGAAAAAGCAGGAAAAAAGGCCTTAAAATATCTGAAAAATGCCTGTATCAACGATTCAACGTATCGGAATAATTAATTCGATTGACGATGGACCTGCCAAGTGTAAGTTCGTCGGTGTATTCAAGTTCGCCACCAACTGAAACTCCTCGGGCAATAGTTGTAACTTTAACTTCAAATTGCTTCAACTTTTTGTAAATGTAGAAATTGGTTGTATCGCCTTCCATTGTTGTGCTTAGTGCCAAAATTACCTCACTTACATCACCTGCTGAAACACGATCGACAAGCGATGCTATTTCGAGTTCGTTAGGACCTACGCCATCCATGGGCGAAATTACTCCCCCCAACACATGATATTTTCCGTTAAATTGATGGGTATTTTCAATTGAAAGCACTTCGCGTATGGTTTCAACAACACATATTACTTCGTTGGTACGATTCGGGTTATTACAGATATAACAAGTTTCGGTATCGGAAATATTGTGGCAAACCTTGCAATGTTTTATATCATTTCTAAGTGTAATAAGGGCATTGCCAAATGTTTCTACTTCGGATTGGTTTTGTCTGAGCAAGTATAATACCAACCGCAATGCGGTTTTTCGCCCAATGCCGGGCAACTTTGCAAATTCATCAACAGCATTCTCTAATAATTTCGATGGATATCTGTCGTTCATCATCAAATTTAAAATTAGCTGTCAAAGGAAAAGAAAAACGATGAATTTTACAATGCCAAGGTTAACTGTTGCCTTTGTTTTCGCAATTAATTGGCACATAGAACCTAAAAACAGAGCCTTTATCTTCCTGTGAATCGACCCAAATTTT
>DAOSWJ010000108.1:0-9419 GCA_035380005.1 Prolixibacteraceae bacterium
GATTATGGTTTGACCTCAATATAATTCAAATTACAAATTACAAAATTCAAATTCCAAGTTTCAGGTTTCAAGTTTAACTTCGCTTCGCTACGTTGATCTTCGCTTCGCTACGAATCAGGTTTGGCTACGCCGATCTTCGATTCCGCTTCGCTCCAATTCAAGTCAACAGATTTCAGTGAACAGCTTATTCAACGCCACCATATACCATTATAAAAAACATGCCATTAATCCACAAGAAAAACTATGACAACCTGATAACAACAACCACCCTCTCAACCTTAATCTCAACCTCATCCTTAACCTTGATCTCATTTTCATTGATTAGTTGCATGTCTTCAGGTTTGTTATATGGTGCTTGGGGTGGCTGGTGGAATTTTTAGTTGATTTGGGGGGAATAATTTCAAAACCCCACAATACTGTTCTGTTCCGTTCTTTTCCGTTGCAAAAAAAATCTACTTTTACTTTTGAAAAATTAATTTGTAATTCTAACTAATTTCTAACATCACTTTTTATGAAAGCTAAATTCAGAAATCTGAAACTGGTTAATAAAGTGAAAATTCAAGCATTAGTGCTATTTTTTGCTTTATGCTCTGGCATGGCTTATGGCCAGCAAGTCAAAGTTTCGGGAACAGTGACCGACAATGGGGATATGCCACTTATTGGTGTAACCATTGTTGAAGTAGGTACAACCAATGGTGTAGTTACCAATAGCGATGGCGAATATTCTTTAAATGTAAAAGATGCTTCATCGGTTTTGCGTTTCTCGTACATTGGTTTTAAAAACCAAGATGTAACAGTTGGCAACCAATCAGTAATTAATGTGGTTTTGGTTGAAGACTTAGCTCAGCTCGACGAAGTAGTTGTAACAGGTTATGGCGTTCAAAAGAAAAGCGACCTTACCGGTGCTGTGTCATCGGTTTCGGGCGAGAACATCAGTAAAATACCTATCGCAACTATTGACCAAGCTATGCAGGGACAAGCTGCCGGTGTGCACATTACTGCGCAGTCGGGTCGTCCGGGCGAAGCTGCCGATATCAAAATCCGTGGTATCAGTTCTATTAATGGCACACAACCTTTGGTTGTTATCGATGGTGTTGCAGGTGGCGATTTGAACAGCATCAACCCAAACGATATTGCTTCGGTTGAAGTGCTTAAGGATGCTTCATCGTCTGCTATTTATGGTTCAACCGGTGGTAACGGTGTTATTCTTATTACTACCAAACAAGCAAAAGTTGGTAAAGTAACAACAAATGTGAATGTTTATCGTGGTGTTGAATCATCGATTGGAATGATCGACATGATGGATAGCCAAACATTTATGCAAACACAGGAAGAATCGCGTTGGAACCAAAGCGTTGGAACCAAATTCAGGCTCGATGAACAATCGATGAAAAGGGAAACAATGTATACTTCACAGCCCGACACATTAAAAACGTACGATTATCAGGATGCAGTATTTAATAATGGAATTTCTGAAAACTACGACATTTCTGTTTCGGGGGGTAACGAAACTTCTAAAGTTTTGGTAAGTGCAAGCTATACCAATCAGGAGGGGATAATCGAAGCCAGTGGTTACGAACGTTTTACTTTCAGGATTAATGCCGATCAAAAACTTACCGATCGCATAACTTTCGACCAAAAAATCAATATTCTTAGCTCAACTTACGAAGGCGTTGAAGATTGGGTATGGCACCAGTACTACTGGAACCCCATTTACTTTACCATGTTGATGGATCCTGTTGTTCCTCCTTACGATGAAACAGGTCATTGGTCGCAGTCGTACTTCAGCAACCAAAACCCTTTGGTTTATCTCGATATGAAGGATCGTACACAAAAAAATGTTAACCTAAATGGTAACTTTGGCCTTAAAATCGATATTTTGAAAGGTTTATCGTACACCAGCCGTTTTGCCGGTACTTTAGGTTTTGGCGATTTCAGGGAATACGAAGGTATTTATTTTGCTACTGCAACCGACAACCGTCAACACGACCAATTAACCCGCGAAATGAACAGAAGTTTTTCATACAACTTCCAAAATATTCTTAACTACAATACTACCATAGCCAATTCGCATAACTTATCGGTTATGGCCGGTATCGAAGCCAACAAATGGTGGGGTTACAACATGAGGGGTATTCGTCTCGATATGGCAAGCAGCGATCCCAATATGTTGTATTTTGATAAATCGACCAATAGTTCCGACGACCAACAAAACGTTACCGGTTCGGGATATATTGGAGCAACAATGGCTTATTTCGGTCGTATCAACTACGATTACGATAGCAAATACTTGTTAACATTCAATATCCGTCGCGATGGTTCAAGTAGCTTTGGAACCAACAACCGTTGGGGTATTTTCCCTTCAGTTTCGGTTGGTTGGAAATTCACCGAAGAAGCCTTTATGGAAAATGTTGACGTAATTAGCTTTGGTAAAATTAGGTTTGGCTATGGCGAAACAGGTACCAATGCACGAAGTGGTTTCCCATACTTGTCGCAAATTGAAACGCCAATGGGTTTCCGTTATTCTTACGACAACGTAATAGGTGTGCAAGGTGCTGGTCCAATGCAAATTGCTAACCCCGATATCCATTGGGAAACAGTAACCATGTCGAACTTGGGTATTGACCTTACTTTCTTCAATAACCGCGTTTCGTTAACAGCCGATTTGTTTGATAAAGTGAATGAAGGGATGTTGATGTTCCAAGAAGTTCCACGTATTGCCGGTAGCTATAATGCTTCGAACCCTGAGGTTAACGTTGGTAGTATTCAAAACATGGGTTACGAAGTTACCATTGGAGCACGTAAAAGCGAAGGCGAACTCAAAGGTTCAATCAACTTGAACTTCTCGGGTGTTAAAAACGAAGTATTGGCTTTGGCCCAAGACTCAATGTTGGCAGGTCGTGTGCACTCTTTGTCGCCAACCAATATTACAATGGTTGGAGCCCCTGTTGCACAGTTCTGGGGTTTCGAAACCGAAGGTATTTTCGATATGGATGAACCTTACGAAGGCTCAGGTCGTTCGTTCGTTTTTACCGACCAGCCTTATTATGAAGTTGATGGTGTTAAGAAATATGCACAACCCAATGCCTATTATGGCGATGTGCGATATAAAGATCAAAACGGTGACGGTAAAATTACCGATGAGGATAAAGTTGTATTAGGTAGTCCACTTCCTAAACTTACTTATGGTTTTTCGGTTAACCTCGAGTACAAAGGCTTCGATTTATCGGCCTTCTTTAATGGAACTTATGGCAATAAAGTGCTCAATGGTTTGAGGCAGTACACATATTATTTCCAGTCGAATTCCAATCGTCAGGCCGACTTTATTGATCGTTTTGTACCATTCGATGTGTATGCATTAAACGATAATGGTGAAGAGGTTTTGGTTATGGAAGCCAATCACGATGCAGCTCTGCCTCGTAACGCAGCCGATAACTACAATAAATTACGCGAATGGTACATCGAAGATGGCTCGTACCTACGTTTGCGTAACTTGGTTTTGGGTTATACAGTTCCTCAAAACATCAGTTCTAAAATTGGTGTTGAACGTTTAAGGGTATATGGTGGAGCACGTAACTTGTTTACACTAACCAAATATTCAGGGTTAAGCCCCGAAGTTGCAGGAAAACAACCCGAAGATGGCAGTACCCAAACAATGGAAATGGGTGTTGATTTAGGGGTATATCCTGTTACCAAAATGTACTATTTCGGTGTTAACATCACATTTTAATTTAGAACTGATTTAATTGATTAAAATACTGTAAATCATGAAAAAAATATTTTATTATATCACAATAATTCTGCTGCTTGCAATTGGGAACAGTTGTAACGAAGAAGAATTTCTGAATGTGACCCCACAGGCTGCCGATAACGAAGCTGCCTTTTATAAAACCATGCTTCATGCCGATCAGGCAATTACTGCATGCTATTCGCAATTTAACAGTTTGGCTGCATGGGACCGAGATCTTATTTTGATGCTTGGTGAAGTTGCTGCTGACGATGCCGAAGCTGGTGGAGCCTATGTTAATGAAGTAGAAGGTGCAGAGCTTATAAACCGCTTAGATTCGAGACCTACCAATGGGTTTTTTGATGAGGTTTGGGGTACCAATTATCGTGCTATTAGCCTTGCGAACAAAGCCTTGGCTAAATTGCCCGGTATTGCCGAAACCGATCCCAATGTTGATATGGATATACTCAATAAGCGTATTGCCGAAGCAAAGTTTATTCGCGCTATCAACTACTTCTATTTAACAATCGTTTTTGGCGAAGTGCCCTTAGTTGATCACGAACTTGGTGCCAGCGAATATTTAATGGGTCGTTCGCCTTTGCGCGACATTTACGATTTGATAGAAAAAGATCTTAAAGAAGCAATAGCCGTTTTGCCCGAACGTGGTGGCTGGGGCGAAGAAATTGGTCGTGCAACTAAAGGTGCGGCACAAGCATTGTTGGCTCGTTTATATCTTTACGAATCGTCGTTTGCAAAACATTATGGAAGTTCCGATCCAAGGTATACAGGTTTAAACGAACGTTGGGGCGAGGCTTTGCAATATGCTGAATCTGTAATCAACTCGGGCAAATACAAATTAGTGGGTATCGACGGCGAAACCTACGAAACATGGCGTAGCCCCGAAACAAATGGTTTCCGTTATATTTTTACTTCCGAAGGTGATCATTCGCCCGAAACAGTATTCGAAATCACCTGTGTACAAGAGGGCTTGGGATACAACGATGCTCGCGGGCAATCTTTGGCCAACTGGAGCAGCGCCCGCATGTACATTGATGACAAAGGAGCTGATAAATCAACAGGTTATTGGGGCTTGGGTTTGCCTTCTCCTCATTTGAAAGATGCTTTCGACGATGGCGATCCTCGTTTACGTGCTACAATTGTTTGGGAAGGTTGCACCGATTGCGAACCAATTCAAATACAAGGTGGTGGTAATTACCAGGTTAGTTATGCCGAGAGTGTTACTAAAACTTATATGAGAAAGTGGGAAAACTCTGCTGCCGAATTTAAAGATCGTGGTGGCGACTGGGACTCAGCTCCAAGTAATGTTAAGTTAATCCGTTTCTCCGATGTTTATCTGATTGCTGCCGAAGCTGCGTTAATGTCGGGTGATAATGGAAAAGCATTAGAATATGTTAATAAAGTACGCGAACGTGCACGCATGTGTGGTACTTCAGGTCAACCGGCTGCTCTTTCGAGTGTAACACTCGATGATATTATTCACGAACGCAGATTGGAATTTGCAGGTGAAGGTCATCGCAGGTTCGATATTTTAAGGTGGAACAAAGCATACGATTTGTTGAATACACCTACTTGGGATGGTTTTAGTCGTACATTCCGCCGTGGCGAACACGATTATCAGCCAATTCCACAACGCGAAATTGAATTAAGCCAAGGTGCTTTAACGCAATACACCGCATTTTAGTTTTTTTGGTAGATTATTTTAGAATAGGTTTGTTGAAGCTCCGGTCGGTTAATCCCGATCGGGGCTTTTTACTTAAAAACGCTCCATCATGCTAATGGTTTCACCTTTGGTAGTTAAATAGCGACCCATTGCATGAGCAGTGAGGCACGAATGTACCGGAATGATTTCGACAATATCACCCACTTCAACTGCGCTAAATGTTTTTGGACTTACCTTAATTACGCCATGCTCTTGCGACAAGCGGCATAAATACTCTGTGGTATTTAAAAGTATTGGTTCGTTATTTTTTCTGATAACAACACGACCGTATAGCGGTTTGCCATCGATGTTAGTGATCCAATCTTTCGAAAGGTGAATAGCGCCTCCGTATATTACAATTTCGTTCTGATAGCTTTGTTTTGATATAATCGGGCAATGCAACCTCACAGCTATATCGTCGATGTTGCACGAGCCTATTTGTTGTTGCATTAAATCGTAGAATACAAAGTTGCCCGGTCTTATTTCGTCGGTACCTTTAAAGTATTCCGAAACGGAGCATCCGGGTGTGTCGCCTGTCGAAATTAGTAAATCGGGGTATTTGCTTCGGTAGCGCTCTTTTAAAGCATCCATTTTCTTTAGTTGGTCGAAATGGATGTTCTGCACTTCGTTCTTCGATTTGCTTTGATAAGTATGTCCGGCATGTGAAATAAAACCTTTGAATTTTAGATAAGGGTTTTGCGAAATGGTGTCGAGCAAACGATCTATTTCAGAAAAAGCATTGTGAGCAATTCCTACCCTTTTAAAACCGGTTGTGATTTTTATGAAAACTCCTACTTCGTTTTTTATTTTGTCTTTTAGCTGTGCGGCTCCGATATGATTGTCGAAAACGATATTGATGTTGGACAAAGCAGCAATCTCGTTCAATTGAGCGTGTTGTAGTATGTTAAACGGGAAGGCAATTGTGATGTTGTTCCAGCCGTCTTTTATAAAATAATGTGCCATTTGAACCGACGAAACCGTTATTTTTTCTACTCCAAAATTGCGGAACCAGTTGCCAACCTCAATCGATTGATGGGTTTTAAAATGTGGTCTGAAAATTAAACCATGCCTTTTGGCTTTTTCCGACATTAGCTCGATGTTTCGTAAGCACACCGTTTTGTTTAGTACAAGTGTTGGTTGTGTAATTTCCATTGCCCATATTTTTGAAAATCATAAAATTAAGCAATGAATATTTAAATTGGAAACATATTGGCCAATAATAATGAAAAAAAGGGGCTAACGTTATTTTTCGAAGCCCCTGTTTGTATTGGTTATAAATATTTTAACGAATGATTGTTTGCTCGCGGTTAGGGCCTACCGAAACAATTTTAACAGGTACACCGGTTTCCTTTTCAATAAACTTGATGTACGAACTTAAAGCTTCGGGAAACTGATTTTCGCTGGTAATGCTGGTGAGGTTGGTTTTCCAGCCTGGCATGTCAACAAAAACAGGTTCAATGTCGCTGTTTAATTCGTAGGGTAGTTCTTTTGTTTCAATACCGTTAACTTTATAGGCAACGCAGGCTTTTATGGTATCGAAGTTGTCAAGAACATCGGTTTTCATCATAATTAATTCGGTAACGCCGTTAATCATAATGGCATAGTTTAGGGCAACCATATCAATCCAACCACAACGGCGAGGTCTGCCGGTTGTCGATCCGTACTCGTTGCCAACATCGCGCATTTTCTGGCCGGTTTCATCCATTAACTCGGTAGGGAAAGGCCCCATTCCCACTCGAGTGCAGTAGGCCTTAAAAATGCCGTAAACCCGGCCAACTTTGTTCGGCGCAATGCCTAAACCGGTACATGCTCCTGCACAAATAGTATTCGATGAAGTTACGAAGGGATACGAGCCAAAGTCGATATCGAGCAAAGTGCCCTGTGCTCCTTCGGCTATAACCGATTTGCCTTCTTTTAAAGCATTGTTTACAATGTGTTCGGTATCGGTAAATTGGAACTTTTTTAGCGTTTCGATGCCGTCAAACCATTCTTTTTCGAGGGTTTCGAGTTGGTCTTTGTAATCGAAACCATACAGTTTTTCCAACTGTTCGATGTGCGCTTTTTTGCGGTTTTCGTATTTTGTTTCAAAGTTAATCTCAATATCGCCAACACGTAACCCGTCGCGACTGGTTTTATCGCGGTAAGTTGGGCCAATACCTTTTAGTGTTGAACCTATTTTTGTTTCACCTTTTTTCGATTCGGAGGCTGCATCAAGTAGCCTGTGAGTGGGCATTATTAGGTGTGCTTTTTTCGAAATGAGCAAGTTTTTACTAATGTCGAAACCGATTTTCCCTAAAGCTTCAATTTCTTTTTTAAAAATTGCGGGGTCAATTACAACGCCATTGCCAATAATGTTTAGTTTGTTTTCGCGGAATATTCCCGAAGGAATGGTATGCAAAACATGTTTGATATTGTTGAACTCGAGAGTGTGGCCAGCATTGGGTCCCCCTTGAAAACGGGCTATGATGTCGTATTTTGGGGTAAGTACATCAACTACTTTGCCTTTGCCTTCGTCGCCCCATTGTAGTCCTAACAATACATCTACTTTCATTTTATTGATTTGAATATGATTAAACAAAAAAGTAGGCTTACCTCAATTTCTGCGTGAGATAAACCTGCCAAATATATTCTGTACTTTGGCAAACAAAAATACAAAACATATCAGTACCCGACAAACAATTCTGTTGCTGATTGTCGCTTAATTTTCGCTTTCAGTTTTTTTTGTACGTGTGCGTTGCTGTTTGCGCTTAACTCCGTAAATATAAAGTGTATGGTGCGATAAATCGAAGTTGTTCTTTTTGCAGGCATCTTCAATGATTTGCCTGATTCGCGGATCGAAGAATTCAGTTATTGTCCCTTTTTCCAGGTCGATCATGTGATCGTGGGTTTCTGAGTTGAATGCACGTTCGTATTGGGCAATGTTTTTACCAAACTGGTGTTTTACTATTAATTTACTGTCGATTAACAAATCAATAGTGTTGTACAAAGTAGCACGGCTAACCCTGTAGTTCTTCGATTTCATTGATAAATACAACGATTCAACATCGAAATGGCCGTCGAGCGAGTATATTTCTTCAACAATTGCAAATCGTTCGGGTGTTTTTCGGTGGCCCGTACTTTCAATATAATCACTAAAAATTTGCTTTGCCGATTCTTTTATCTTTTTGTTATCCATACTTAAACTAAGTTTAAATTGGAGCAAATATATCAAATTTTGTTGGTTTTTTATTATTTGGTTTGCTAAACATCTTCAACACGTTCAACACTTTCAACGCCTTTCACCTTAATTAGCTTGGCAATAATGTTATTTACATCGAGCTTGTTGTGAACATACAAAAACAGGTTCCCGGTGAAAACACCTTCGTTTGCATCGAATTGTACTGTACGCATGTTAATATTGTGATCTTTTGAAATAATGCCTGTTAGTTCCGAAACGATGCCTATCCTGTCGAAACCCTTTATGCTGATATGTGTAAGGAAGGAGCGGATCCGGAATTGTTTCCATTTTGCAGTGACTATACGGTCGCCCTGTTGGGTCATTAGTTTAATGGTTTCGGGGCAATTGTTTTTGTGGATAATTATTTTGTTGTCGTCGGTTATGTAGCCCATAACATCGTCGCCAGGTATCGGATTGCAGCATTTCGAGAGGTAAAAGTTCTTTTCGGCATTTTCTTCGCTAAGTATATAAGTCTTTTTTCGGTCAATCGCATTTGGGTTTTTATCGCTTTGTTGATCTTGATCTTTCTTTCTTCGGCCTAAGCTTAGTCTCCAATATTTGATGAATTTATTATCTTCTTTTTTGGTTTCGAATAATTTGGCAATATTGTCGAGTGTGTTTAAATCTGACCCAACTTGTGCGTACATTTGAACCTTCGATTCGAGTTTGAAATGTTTGAGCAGTACATTTATGGTTTCGTTCGATGGCACTTTGTCGATTTTCCGCAGGGCTTCTTCTATCAGTTTTTTCCCCTT
>DAOSWJ010000109.1:0-9350 GCA_035380005.1 Prolixibacteraceae bacterium
CGGGTAGATCCAAAGTTCAAACAAGAACTCGAGCTCTTGGCAGGCTCAAACAAGCAAGTAATTACGCTGCGAAAGGGCAACGAACCCATTCAAATTGTTACGCGTTGTTCTATAATCAATTTGAAAGACGAAGATATTAAACTCATTACCATTCAGGATATTCGGGGCGAGTTGGAACGAAAAGAGCTCGATTCATGGGTGAAATTGATACGCGTGTTGAGCCACGAAATCATGAACTCGTTGGCGCCTGTTACGTCTATTGCTCAGTCGCTCAATTCAATATGGAAAGAAAAACTTGAAGCTCAACCCAATTGCTCCGATGATGCCATTGAAAGTACCATGAAAGGGCTCGAAGTGATTGGCGAACGGGGTGAGGGGCTAATCCGTTTTGTACAAAGCTACCGCATGTTGACCAAGGTTCCCGTTCCGCAGTTTTCGAAGGTGAGCGTTCAGAATCTGTTCGACCGGCTAAGTATTTTGGTGTCGCCGTTAAAAACCGACTTTGGTGTTGCTATTCAGTTTCATGCGCCCAATCCCGATTTTGAAGTTCAAATTGACGAACAAATGATCGTACAAGTGGTGATCAACTTGGTAAAAAATAGCGCTGAGGCATTACAAGGTTTCGATAATCCCAAAATTGAAATTTATGCCAATAAGCTCACAACCGATAAGGTGGAAATTTTGGTATGCGATAACGGACCTGGCGTTTCTGAGGAAATTTTAGAGGAAATATTTGTTCCTTTTTTCACTACAAAAACCACAGGAACCGGCATTGGGCTTAGCCATTCGCGCCAAATTATGCGGGCACATGGCGGCACTATAGGGTGCAACTCAGAGGATGGAAGAACAGTTTTTAGGATGATCTGGTAATCAAAAATTACACCTTGCAATTGATTTTTTTTACGATTTGATACCTGAATTTTACGATTTGATACGCCTTTTAATAGATAAGCCTATAAATTTGAATTAAGAAATTATTAAAAAGGATTTCAAAAAATATTTAGATGTATATTGGTTGTATGCAAATTATGAAATAGTGGTAGGTTGTATTAGGAAAAGAGACAGGGTGTATTAAATTTGAGAGTGATTTTCTTCGGAAGATCACTCTTTCCTGTTTTTCCATTCGGTAAGAGTCTTTCCAATATCTTTATTAAATGCTCGTTGAAACGAAATTACCGATCCGAAGCCTGATCTTAGAGCTAATTCTTCAATTTTAATTTTTGGGTTTATTTCCAGAATGTTTATTGCCTCATTTATTCTGAACTTATTAATAAAAGCATTGAAATTCATATGTCCCTGTAAGTTTATAGCTTGCGATATATAAGTTCGGTTTGTTCCAATATTGCTTGCTAATTCAGTAAGTGTAAGATAAGGGTTAGTAAAAATTTTATTTTTATTAATTGTTTCAATCAAATTGTTATAAATAACCTGTAATTCAGTGTTTTCTATGTTTTTATAATTGTTATCATCGTTAAAAACAGGAAAGATTATATTTTTTTGAGCATTACCCCAAATTCCAATCAGCCATACAAAAACCGACATCGAAAACATTGAAATAATTAGCAGAAGGTTATTTGAATCGCTAAATGGGTTGATCATATAGAACATAACCGATAAAATAGCAATAATGATAAGACCAATATTAAACCAAACCAACCATTTTATCTGGTAATCGTCGGCATTCGAAAGTTCATTTTTAAGTTTTAAGTGATATTTTCGGCTAATGTTGAAAATTGCCAGACTATAGCCGACAACCTGAGCTACAATAATTGCCACATTGATTATGCGTATCCATTCAACAACAAGAAATCTTTGCTCAATTTCTAATGATTTGTCTCTGTAGTTGCTTAAAAATGTAATTCTTTCGTTTTGAGCAATCGAAATATCAAAGAAGAAGAAATATAATAAGAAGAAAAGAACTCCTGGCAAAATATGAATGTATGTTTTGTAGCTTATTGAATAGTTATTGGTGAGCTGTTTCAAATAAATATAAAGCGAAGGATAAATAAATAGCACCATAGCAACATGAAGGCTGTGTAAGTAAACGTATATCTCGAAATTTTGAATGAAATAAAAATAATTAGCCAAAAAAACTGCTGCTGCATTTAACATGCTTAGGGCAAGCGTTCTTTTTGGTTTGTTGTTTGCCGAATTAAAAAAAATTACCAACGACAAAACCAAAGGGATTAAAAATGATGCTATTAATATTATTTGTTCCATTTGTATTCAAATGTAAAACGAAAATTCTTTTTTAGTGAATATTTAACTTATATTTTTTAAATTCTGAAGTGTTATAATTGAAATATGAGCTTTGACTTTTTTGAATATTATTCTTTTTGATATTGAAAATAAGGCAGATAGTAATTTTGTGCTTGTGTATTGTTGTGTGTTTATAATTTTCGGCATCAAATTTGAAATGTAGTTAATTAAATAACCGCTCTTTAAATTTTAAAATGAATTTTGGCCAGGCATTTTATCAATTTAAGCGCATAAATCTTAAAGCCATGAAAACAATAATTTCAATATTAATGATTACACTAACGGCCTTTACAGTTTCGGCTCAGCATTCTGTAAGCGTTAATGCAAGCAACTACGATATTAGCGACAATCTCGATCTCAAAGCAGTAGCATATTTATTTGGCGAATCGAAGAGCCTTGAGGTTTTTGAACGTAAGTTGAACGATCCGGAGTTAAATATTTCAAATCTCGATTTAAATTTCGATGGATATATCGATTATTTAAGGGTAGTTGAGGTTGGTAAAAACAACTATTATGTTGTTACTATTCAGGCTGTTTTAGGCGAAAACATGTATCAGGATGTTGCAACAATCGATGTTGAGGTTAAAAACAGAAGAACTTTAAAGGTTCAGGTAGTTGGAAATCCATATTTATATGGTAGAAACTATGTAATACAGCCAGTATATGCCTACAGGCCTGTAATTATCGATTTTTATGTTAGGCCCCGCAGGTACGTATGGGCATCGCCATGGTATTGGGGATATTATCCTTCTTATTACTATTACAGGCAGCCTCGTGCAGTACATGTTTATCACCATCATATTTACGATTTTTACGGGCCAAGGTTTAAGTGCCATTACGTACATTACCGGCCACATCATAAATCGGCTTACTATCATCAAAAAGTCCATCGTAACGATTGGGCAAAAAAACATCCCGATAATTCGTTCGAATATCGCAACAACGGTGTTAGCAACCGATATGAATTGAATAACCGTCGTTCGGCCAGTTTAAATCAACAGTTTCCCGGAAACAATTCAAAAACGGTTTATAGCAGCAAAAGCGTACAAAGTAATAATAATAGTAGTAGGCGCGAATCTGTTCGTAGGGAACAGCCAGTTTACAAAGCACCTGCTGAAAATAGTGTAAATAAAAGCTCGACAGTAACCAAAAACGAACGGTCAAATACCAACCGACGCTATACAAACAATGCAATTGTTTCAAGCAGATCTAAAAACGAAGCTGTAAACAAAGATCAACGTAGCAACCGATCAGCACAAAAAGAGTATCGTTACGAAAAGTCGAATACTACAAGTAAATCGGCTACGGTTAACAAACAAGCTGAACCGAGGCGAAAAACTGAGGTTTCACGTTCGGCTGAGCGTTCGAAACACCCCGAAGCAAAAGTTCAACAGAAAAGTAGTCAAAGCAAGCCCGAATCAAGGCGTAGCAGCTCTTCGGGTCGCTCGTCGAATTCAAACGGAAGCGAAAACTCCTCACAAGGAGCACGCAGATAGGTTCTTCCAAGAGCAACAATTTGGAAATGGGTGCCTGCATTTTGTTGGCACCTTTTTTATTTCAATGTATTTTTTTTGATTTCGCACTGATTTTAATCCTTAAGGCTTGACAATTATCATTAAATTTGCCGCTCAAATTATAAATATCTAGTATGAAACAAGCATGTTAAAATTGACATCCAAGAGGATTATTAAAACACATGCGATCCCGATTGCTATCGGGACCATACGACCGTAAAATATAAACAATTATCGTATGAAATATTACAGTACCCGGAAATCGACAGCTGTTGTCGATTTAAAAACAGCAGTAACCAAAGGCCTTGCCGATGATAATGGCTTGTTTATGCCTGAAAGGATTGAACCTTTTGATTCTGATTTTTTCAAAAATATCTCAAACTTGTCGTTTCAGGAAATTGCTTTCGAAGTAGCCAAAAAATTCTTTTCCGAGGATGTTGAGCTTCATAGTTTGAAAGATCTGGTATTCGATGCTATAAATTTTGATTGTCCGGTAGTGCCAGTAAACGACAATATTTATTCGCTTGAACTTTTTCATGGTCCAACACTGGCTTTTAAAGATGTTGGGGCACGCTTTATGGCTCGTTTGTTAGGCTATTTTCTCGAGAAAACGGAAAAAACGGTGCATGTTCTTGTAGCAACAAGTGGCGATACTGGAAGTGCCGTAGCTAATGGTTTTTTGGGCGTTGAGGGTATTCACGTGCATGTTTTGTATCCAAAGGGCAAGGTAAGTGATATTCAGGAATCGCAGTTTACTACTTTAGGCCAAAATATTACAGCAATCGAAATTGATGGTAATTTTGATGATTGCCAGCGACTAGTGAAACCTGCTTTTCTCGATACAGAACTCAATAAACAGCTCACATTAACATCGGCAAACTCGATTAATGTTGCCCGCTTTTTGCCACAGGCATTTTATTATTTTAATGCTTATGCAAGGCTTCAAGGTGTTATGGAAGAGCAAAATAAAGAAATGGTAATTGCAGTTCCAAGTGGTAATTTTGGTAACCTTACTGCTGGGCTATTTGCTAAACGCATGGGGCTACCTGTTACACGTTTTATTGCAGCTAATAACAATAACGACATAGTATATAATTATCTGAAAACAGCTAAATTCGAACCTCGTGCCAGTGTTCAAACCATTGCCAATGCGATGGATGTTGGCGATCCGAGCAATTTTGTTCGCATTCTCGATTTATACAAAAATAATTTCGAAGCAATTTCTGAACACATTATTGGTTATCGTTATTCCGACAATGAAATTCGAACGATTATTAAAAAAGTGTACGAAAAATACGACTATTTGCTCGATCCGCATGGTGCTTGTGGCTACGAAGCATTGAACCAGTATTTGAACAATAATCAGTTGGGCGTGTTTTTAGAAACTGCCCACCCGGCAAAGTTTACCGAAACGGTTGAAGCTGTGGTTGGAATAGGAAATGTACCACTGCCTCAAAAACTGGCAGAATTTATGAAAGGTGAAAAGTTAAGCATTCCAATGTCGAATCAGTTCGACGAATTTAAAGCTTATTTAAAAGAATTGAATTAAAAACTAATATTTTGATATATGTTAACAGCAGAAATACACACCAGCAAAGGTGTAATGAAAGTTAAATTTTACGAAGAAGATGCTCCGGGTACAGTTGCGAATTTTGTTAAGCTTGCCGAAGATGGATTTTACGATGGGCTTACTTTTCATAGAGTGATACCAAATTTTGTTATTCAAGGTGGTTGCCCTAAGGGTACCGGCGCCGGTGGTCCGGGTTACACAATTAAGTGTGAACTCGATGGTAACAATCAATATCACGACAGGGGAGTACTTTCGATGGCACATGCAGGCCGAAATACAGGTGGTTCGCAGTTTTTTATTTGCCACAGTCGCGAGAATACTGCCCACCTCGATCGTAACCATACTTGTTTTGGTAAAGTTTATGAAGGCCTCGAAGTTATTGATGCAATACGTCAGGGTGACGAAATTGAGAAGATCTTAATTTTTGAAGATTAATAACTGAATATAGCATAAAAAAACAGCGTACGAAATAAATTGTACGCTGTTTTTTTATCGTATAGTGCTTGTTATTTTGCTGAAAACGAAAGGCTTGATATTTGGTAGCCAGCTGTTGAAAAAGTGCTGTTCTTGTTCGAGTCGATACTTTTAACTGTCATTACAGATGACGATTTATCCAACTTCGATTTGGTTTCGTACTGAATGATCATTCCCTCGAGTAACGAATTGGAGAAATCCGAACCCCAAGGAGTTTGTCCAAATAATTTGTTTTTCGATGCCGAAATTTCTTTAGTAATCCAGGCTACTTCAATCTCACTATTGGTTTCGCAGCGGAATTCGTCGCACTTATAACCACTAATTGTTTTGGTACGTCCTGTTTTGGCCATTTCGCATTCTTCTTCCTCAACTTCTTCCAATTCTTCCATTTCGGCAGCTATCATACCCGATTCGTACATTGCATTGGCACCTTCGGCAACAGCTTCGGGGTCAAATTTAGTAGCAAAGCCGGTTTTTTTACCGTTTTCTTCGCTTAATACAAGCATGCATTTGTTCTCATTATCGAATATTGTAGCTGTTTGGTTGCCATTATCTTTGGCTTCGAACATGAAATCAGAATTGCTTTCGTTTGCATTGATTATAAATTCAACTGGCGATTGTTGTATACCGTCCTCATCGGTCGATTCGGTTACTGTCACAATTTGTGAGGTAAACTTGTAAATGTCTTTCTTTTTTACATCGGCAGTGCTAATGCCAAGGTTTTGCATAAAACGGTTTACATTAGCCTGTGAGTTTTCGGCAGCATTTTCGGGTGGTTTTCGTTCACCTGTATTGTTTTGGTTTTGGGTTGAATCCTCACCAATCAGGTTGTCGATAAATTTATTCACACCTTTGTCAACTTCTTCATTTACTTCTTCGCTTGCGCGATCTTCGGCCGAGTTTTTTGCTTGGTTTATAGCTCCTCTGGCTATGTTTTTAAGCATTTGTGCTTGGGCTGGACTAATTGCTATTGCCAAAGCAAAAATCATTAAAGGGAGTAATCGTTTCATAGTGTTTTGATATTTTTAAATTTTGACATCAAAAATATCTATTTTTATCATTGCATGAAAGCCGTTCTGTAAATATTTGATCAATTGTTTTTAAATTCAAAATTGTTTGTAATTTTTGATGTTGTAGTGTAAATCAGCTATTTCGCTTGAAACATCGAATGAATTGGAAATTTGTTTTTGTTGCTTTTGCGTTTTTGCAAAATGGTTCTTTCTTCTTTTGCTGCTTTCAGCATTCAATTTTATTTCTTGTTCAATATTTTCAACAAGAATAAATTGAATTGTTTTTTCCTCGTAATTGTTTGCTGCAATGGTAATTTGGTATTTTCCTGCAGGTAAGTGTAACAAAAATTCACCATTATCATCGCTTATGGTGCCAATTTTTTCTTCAGCAATCCATATCGAAGCATCGTTGATTGCTTTTCCGGTATCGTTGTCGGTTATGTGCCCGTTAAGGGTAAACAGGTTTTGTGTAAACCCCAGTAAGGGTAAAACAAATAATGTAATAAAAAGAATGTGTTTCATGGCTATTGTTGTTTTTAATATTTCATGGCTGCTTTAATGACAACAATATGCCTATAAGGGTTGCATTAAATTTGTTTTTTTAACAAATTTTAAAAATAGAGCGAAGATTTGAAATGCGAGTTTAAAAAGAATATTCAATACCAGCACCAAAAATATGGGCATTTACAGGAGCTACAATATTCATTTCGTTTTCGAACATATAAAATGCATCGACCGACAATGCTTTCGATATTTTGTAACTTGAGCCCAGCGACATGCGTTGCTGATTGATAATCGTTCCTTGCTGATGGTTTAAATGAGTGAAGAATTCATACTTTGCGTAGGGACGGAATTTTGTGCCAAACCAATCGTAATCGATTTGAACCGAATTTCGACTTACTAGTTTGTTATTCATATAGTCGGATGCGCCCGATAAATCGTCGAAGCCATATTGCATGGTTGTTCGAAAACGGAAACGGAAATCGTCAATCTCAAAGCGGTACTGGAAATAGGCCGAGGAACGACTTTGTAGTTTACGTTGGCGCGAGTTGTTTTGGTTTAACGCTAAACGGTACGAAGCTCCCAAACGCAAGTTTTTATTAAAACTATACGAAATTGAAGGCTCAAAAAAGGCTTTTTCGAACGAAGTAATGTATTTGTCGAACCGATGTTCGTACTCAAGATCGATATCCAAATTTTGAGTAATCTCTTTTTGTAGTTTACCATACAACCGAAGACGCAAATCGGGGTTTTGGGCCTTTACTACAAGGTTATTTCCCAAAAGCATAAGAAGTAAAAAAGTTAGTAAATAATTCTTTTTGCTAATCATCGTCATCGTCGGCTATTGCAGTACTTTCATCATCGGCAGTATTTTCGTCTTCGTAATAGTAAATATTAATGCGTGCTGTGTCGCGCAAAAAATCAACTTTTCCAATTTCAATACGGTTAATAGTCAGTCCTGTACGGTTTTCGAGGTCGGCTTTGAGTTCTAACCGATTTTCGGGTTTAATAAGTTCAATCTTTTCATAAAGAATTTGCTTGCGCGACTCATGCCTAAGCATCATCATGCGTTCTAGTCCCCAGGTTACCAAAAGAAGCAAACCGTTGGTAACAATCAACTCGGCGTAACTGATCTTTTTGTTTGCTAAAGCGTTGATTACTGAAATACCTATTACCAAAAAGAGATAGGTCATTTCTTTGATTGGTATTTGTTGTGTGCGGTAACGAATAATGCCAAAAATTGCAAACAAACCAAGCGCAAACCCAAGCCCCAGTTTTACACTTTCGAGTAAAAAGCACAACAAGAAAACTACTGTTGATATTAATATGAAGGTAAATAGGTAATCTCTGCGGCGGCGAACCTTGTAGTAGAGAAGCCTTATGGCAATAAAAACCACAACAAAATTGAACAAGAACCGAAAAAGTAGTTCTGTAAAGTCCTCAAGATTAATGATGTCGATGTTGAAAAGTTCCATTTTACACAATTAGTTTATTTTTGAAATTGATCTGATTCTTTCTTTGAAACGATTATTTTTTACATCGGGATTCAATAGAGCCATGCCCATGCAATATTTGCTAAACCCCATTGAGTTAATTCCCAATTCTTTTAAATAAGCAATAAAAGGCGATGTGCGGTTTTCACGTTCTTTTTTTATTTCGGCAATGCAAATACTTTCGTTTTGTGCATTAAGTTTGTGTTTACGATCGAAAAATTGAAGTTTATAATCGATTGTAATCCGCTCCGAGTAATTTTTGTTAACCAAGGTCAAACGAATAAATTTATTGTCGAGGGTAGGTTTGAGCAAATCAGTATTGTAGGGAGTAAATTGCTCAATTAAACTTTCAGTTGCGTTATTATTGCTTATGTTTTCGTTGTAATGTTGAACCCTTTTTTTTATGGTTTCACCTTTGTTGTTTTTGTGCTTAATTTCCAAAAAACCTTGTTTTGAATAAATATATTTGCGCAACCTTACCTTTTGCCTGTTCAATAGCCACATTTCTGGCTTTTGCTGGATAACCATT
>DAOSWJ010000110.1:0-9326 GCA_035380005.1 Prolixibacteraceae bacterium
AGAAAGGAAGATTTTATGGTCTTCCTTCTCTTAAAATTTTATCGGACAACAGTGAAATTAAATCTTATAATCATGAAGAATTTTTTTACATTAATGTTTATTGTATTTGCTTCAATAAATATAATTAACGCGCAAACTATTGAAAAAAAGTGGGGTTTTGGGGGAGGTGCAGGCACTTACTACAACCTCGAAACCAGTAAATTTGGCTTTGCTCCCAATGCTTACCTTAGCCGTTACATCACTAAGTCGTTCGATTTGATGGCTAATGTTACTTTGGGTTATTTTGGAAATCAGGATGTAAACGAACCACTCGACATGTTGAGCCCATCGTTAAACTTACGCTATAAGTTTTACAATGGCTACATTATGCCCATTCAAAGTAAAGTTCAGCCTTATTTGTATGGAGGTGTTGGTTATATGTTCGATAATGCCCAGCAAGGTTTAAACTTTAATGCGGGTGCGGGTATTAAATACCCGCTTAACCCAACTTTTTCATTGTTTGCCGAAGCCGGTTATATTAATGGAATACCTTCGGAACGTTTGAACTACGACGGTATAATGGAAAACATTCAGGATAACTTTATTAAAGTGGTAGCCGGTTTCGAAATCAGCTTCATTAAACAAAAAGATAGCGACAAAGACGGTGTTATTGATATTTTGGATGAATGCCCCGACACACCAAAAGGTGCTACAGTCGATAAAGTGGGTTGTCCGTCGGATACTGATGGCGATGGTGTTTACGATGGTATAGATGAATGCCCTTTCACGCCAAAAGGAGTGCAAGTTGACGAAAAAGGTTGCCCAATTGATACCGATGGTGATGGCGTAGCCGACTACATCGATCAGTGTCCCGATACGCCTAAAAAGGTAAAGGTTGATGAGAAAGGCTGTCCGTTTGACGAAGATGGCGACGGTGTTTACGACGATGATGATAAGTGCCCCGGAACACCAGCAGGTACGTTAGTTGACAAAAAAGGCTGCCCGGTTGACAGCGATGGCGACGGCGTTACCGACGACAAAGACCAATGCCCCGATACCCCTAAAGGTGTTGAAGTTGACGAGCGTGGTTGCGAACTAGACGACGATGGCGATGGTGTACCAAACAGCAAAGATAAATGTCCGGATACAGTTAAGGGTGCCAAAGTTGATAAAGACGGATGTGTTGACCATAAAGCCAATATCGATTTCATTAACAACAATCTCAAGCCGGTTTACTATGCCACTAATGTTAGTGCAGTAACTCCCGAACAGGCTGTTAAAATCGATAACCTGGTGAAAATATTGAACGATTATCCCGAGTACAATATTAACGTTTATGGTCATGCCGATCCTCGAGGAAGTGCCGAATATAACCTTGCATTGTCGCAACGCAGGGTGAATTCGGTTGTTGCCATGCTAAAAGCACGTGGTGTTGCTGCTTCGCGCATTCGCACCAAGGCATTTGGCGAAGACCTTGCTCCCGAAGGCGAACTGACCGAAGCTCAGTTGCAGGAGCAACGAAAAACTGCTTCGTACATGTTTATAACTATCGACGAATAATTACCAAGGAGGATTTATATATCAAAGGGGCTGATCAAATTGCTGATCAGCCCCTTTTTTGTCAAATCCTTCAAAGGTCTTTTGTCTTTAATCTTAAGTCTAATATCAAATTTTATTAGAACACTGCCGTCATAATTTCTTTTACATTGTCGGTAATCCCGTAAGTATAAACATGAAGGCTGGGTACCCCATGTTTTATTAAATCTTTGGCCTGATAAATGGCCCATTCGGTTCCAACTTTTTGGGCATCGTCGTTATTTTTGCACTTGGAAAGCTCACGTGCAAGTTCTGTGGGTAAATCAATACTGAATATTTTAGGCAATACAGTTAGTTGGTTTTTTACTGCAATAGGTTTTAAGCCCGGTATAATAGGAACGGTAATGCCCATTTCGCGGCATTTATCAACAAAATTGTAGTATTTCTGATTGTCGAAGAACATTTGTGTTACGATATAATCGGCACCTGCATCCACCTTTTGTTTAAGGTATTCCATATCGGTTTCGAGGTTAGGAGCTTCGAAATGCTTTTCGGGGTAACCGGCTACTCCCACGCAAAAGTTAAGAGGAGTATTGTTTTTAAGATCGGGATCGAGGTATTTGCCCTTGCCTAAGCGGGTAATTTGTTCAACCAGTTCACGTGCATTCGAATTGCCATCTTTTTCGGGGCGAAATACCGGTTCGCTTTTCAAGCCATCACCACGCAATGCAAGCACATTTTCGATACCCAAAAAATGAAGGTCGATCAGTACATGCTCGGTTTCGCTACGGGTAAAACCACCACATAATATATGCGGAACCACCGGAATGTTGTATTTGTGTTGAATTGATGCAGCAATAGCAACAGTGCCCGGACGCTTGCGAACGATCTTCTTTTCAATAAGGCCATCTTCGCGATTTCTGAAATCAAATTCGTCGCGGTGTGTAGTGATGTTAATGTATTGTGGCTTAAACTCTAAAAGCTGTTCAATGGTATTGTACAGTTTATTGCCATCGCTTCCTTTTAAAGGAGGCAAAAGTTCAAACGAAAAAAGTGTTTTATCTGCTTGATTAATGATGTCGATAACCTTCATATGTGTTGTGTTTTCTTAGTCGAAAAGCTTTTTGGCTTCCTTCTCGGCTTCTTTAATCTTTTTGTTCGCTTCGCGTTCAATTTTGTTGGCTTTGCGCTCGATGTCACTTTTGTCGAGGTAGTTGTATGCTGCATAAACAGCGCCTGCACCAAGTATTAATCCGAAAATTATTCCTAACCAAAAGGCGGTGCCTTTTTTCTTTGTTGTTGCTTTTTTTGTTGCCATTGTTCTTCTTTCTTTAAAAACAGTGCGAAAATACAAATTATTATTTGTTTGCAAATTGCTTTGCTGTATAAATAAAAATACCAACATGTTATGACGATTTCTATCAGAGGATCAGATATTTTTGCAGTCTTATTTTTATTGATTCTAGATACAAATCAATAACATTAAACATATGAGAAGATTATTTACTTTACTGCTAATACTGCTTGCAATAGGTGGTTTTGCTCAAGAAAAAAATGGCAATGCTGCTAAAAACCTACAGCCAATATCAAATGAAAAGGTAGTTTTTGGCGGATATGCACAAATTGATTACAACCAGCCGCTTCAATCGGGTTTTTTACAAAATGGAAAACTCGATGTTCACCGAATGATTTTGTTTTTTGGATATAATTTTTCAGAAAAAACTCAATTTGTAAGCGAGATTGAGGTTGAACACGTTGTTGAGATTTATGTTGAGCAGGCATGGCTTAATCATCAAATATTGCCTTGGCTAAACTTTAGGGGAGGACTTGTGCTTATTCCAATGGGTATAATTAACGAATATCACGAGCCACCTACTTATAACGGAGTTGAACGCCCCAATGTCGATAATGTAATTGTTCCTTCAACCTGGCGAGAAATGGGATTAGGGTTTAATGGATTTATTCAAGATGCTGGCATCAGTTATCAAGCATATTTGGTAAACGGTTTTAATGGATACAACGGTACAGCAAAATTAAAAGGAAGCAACGGTTTACGAAGTGGTCGTCAAAAAGGGGCAGAGGCATATATCAGCAGCCCTAATTTTGCATTAAAAGCCGATTGGAACAGTATTCCGGGCTTGAATATTGGTTTGGCCGGATATTTTGGAAATACCCAATCAACTTTGTATAACGGAGTGGCAAAATCCGATATGGCCGCAATTGCAAAAGCCGATTCAACAGTAGTGGGACTGAGCATGTTTGGTGTGGATGGACGTTACAATATTGCTAATTTTCAACTAAGAGGGCAATATATTTATGCCGGATTAAGCAATGTTGCAGCATATAACCAATTTACAGGCAGTGATTTGGGAAGTGCCATGTTGGGTTGGTATGCCGAAGCTGCTTACAGTTTTTATTTTGGAAATGAGGCGTCTAAAAAGCTTACTCCATTTGTTAGGTGCGAGAAGTACGATACTCACAGTAAGGTAAGTGGCTCAACAGTTCGAAATGCAGCTTACAACCGAATCGATGTAACTCTTGGTGCATCGTTGGAATTGAGCAGAGGAGCGGTGTTGAAAGCCGATTATCAGTGGTTTGGCAATGCAGCCGAAACGGCTTATAAAAAACAGTTAAACTTGGGTATAGGCATTTGGTTTTAAAAATAATGATTCAACTATTAATTTTAACATGGATATTAATTGCAGGTGCTGTTCAGCAAGAGCAGCCCTGTTTTGACGAAACATTGAAGCGAAGAGCCGAAAAGGCGCTGATTAGCGAATGTGGAGCCAATGTTGTTCATTATGAGCTGATAGCAGAAAATGCAAGAACTTTACTATTTACCTTGTATGCCGATTCTCTTCAATGTGGCTATGTAGCCATTACAAGTTCAATGGGGCGCTCCGAAAAGTTTGAATACTTAGTAATGTATTCGAACGACGTTGCAGTACAAAGGATTAGTATTTTGCAGTATCGTTCGTCGCGGGGTACAGGTATAACCTCAAAGCGTTGGCTTAAACAATTTGTTGGCAATAAAGGCGAAGTTTTAACTTATGGAAAAGATGTACAAGCCATTTCAGGGGCTACCTTTTCGGCCCAATCTTTAACTCACGATATTCCAATATTAAGCAAATGGGTAAGTGAGCAAATAAACAAATAGCGCATATAAATTTTTATTCTTTTGCAATTTTGTTTTTGATGCGGCAAAATGTGTAGCGTGTAATCCCCAAAAACGACGCGATTTCGTAGTCTTTTACCTTAGCTGCTAAGCCAGGATAAGCATTCTCGAAATATTTAAGTTTGTCGATTGCATTATTGAAGTTGATCATGTTTTTTTGCGCAATAATGTCGGCTAATTCCATCTCGCTTATTGTTTTAATAAGCAGGTCGAGGTTTTTAATATGTTTGGCAATAGAATAAAGCCGGTTGGCAGGGCATACCATTAAACTTACCTTTGTTGCTGCTTTAATACTGTAAATAGCCGGTTGTTGTTTGTAAAGCAATGTGGGTTCCGAAACGAAGTGTTCCGCGCCTATAAAATATTGAATCTTTTCATCGGTAGCTGAATTGTTAAGCGTTGCTTTCATTACCCCTTGTTCAATATATGCAATTTCGATATTGGTGCTGCCCGTATTTATAAATGTTTCATTCTCGTTTAACAATAGTGGCTCGAATAACTGCATAATTGAAACAATATCAGTCTCGTTTAAAAAAGTGTTTTTATTTAGGTAATTGCTTAGGCTTAGCATTGCTTTGTATTAAAATCATTTTAATATGGTTTTGTTTGAACAAAAATAATTAATTTTTAAAAAGAAGAGTATATTAACATTCTTAGGGTGGTAGCTATTATTAATATTTACAACAAGTAGTGCACCTTAAAAAAAATCGTGACAGGGATTTGCTGCCCTGCCACGATCTGATTCAATAAATAAAGTTATTTTTATTGAGAAGGAAAACTTTTCAAATATACAATCATTATTCGAAAGCGCGGTTGCCATATGTCAATTTCGTATGTCTGACAAAAAAATGCAATAAACAGGTTTTTCACCAAAACCAAATAAACATATGTCTTATTCTTTGCATCTTCCTATTTCATCGATGTATTTTAAACAGTGGTAACAATGGTCGGCCAATACACCTTGCTCGGTAAAAATATCGTTGTAAACTATACCTGCTTTGTATTTGTAAGTGCCTTTTTTTATGGCTTTTAGGTGTTCGATATTCAGCTTGTCAATTGTTTCGTTGATGTTGTCGCGATGCTTGCGTTCGTTTTCGATTTGCAAAAACATAGTTTTACTGTTACTCAGCAAGCTGAATTTAGAAACTGTTTGGTCAATAAGCGAAAAAAGCCGGTTGAGCTGCTTCACCATATCGTCGTTTAAATTTAATTTGCGTGTGCGTGCATATTGAATGTGTTGGGCAATCATGTAACACGAGTCGTTAACACTTTCGATACGGCTCACCAATTTAATCATCGAACCAGCCTTTTCGGCTGTGGCTTTGCTAACATCGCTACGTGTTATTTGGGTAAGGAAGATGGCTATTTCTTCGTCCATTCGGTCGGCTATTTCCTCGTATTTTGAAATGCGTTGTGTTGCTTTCTCGTATTTTTTTGGGTTGTCTTCGAGTAGCAGGTCTTTAACCATTTGATACATTTTAATGGTTCGTTGCATAAACACATCAATTTCCTTGCTGGCTTGTAATGTGCTCAACTCGTCGAAATTCATTAAGCCTGTTTGAATGTATTTCAGCTTGAAAATAGTGTCTTCGTCGTCTTGAGATTTTACAAGGCGTTTCACCAATTTTGCAATTGACGGAACGAACCATATTAGAATGAGCGTGTTGAAAAGATTAAAAATAGTGTGGTAAATGGTTAAAGCCATAGGCATGGCTGCATTGGCTTCTTGAATGGTTTGGCCGTTTGTGGCATAAGGAAGATGCATGTCGAAAAGTGTCATGATCCAAATTACCGTGTGTTCAAATGGGAAAAAAAGAATCATTGCCATTGTTACACCTATTACATTGAACAGTAAATGTGCCATTGCTGCTTGTTTGGCGGTTGAATTGGCTACCAGCGAAGCCAGTATAGCAGTAATGGTTGTTCCAATGTTTTGCCCCAGCACCATTGCAACTGCCATGTCGAATCCTATCCAGCCATTGTAGCATATTACCAATGTAAGTGCCATTGTCGCACTTGACGATTGAAGCACCAAGGTTATTAATGTTCCGGCAACCATAAAGAACAATATCGACCAATAACCGCTGTTTGAAAAACGGTCTAAAAACGATAGTATTTCGGGGTTGCTGTTGATATCGGGGACCGAGCTGTTCAAATACGAAAGTCCCATAAAAATCATGGCAAAACCAACTACCAGTTCTCCAATCGACTTTCGTTTTGATATTTTTGAGAAAATTAAGGGTAAGCTTAGTCCTATTAAGGGTAAAGCAAAAGCACTTATATCGACCTTAAAGCCAAGTATTGATATTAGCCAGGCAGTGACCGTAGTACCAATGTTGGCGCCCATTATTACGCCAATTGATTGAACCAGTGTGAGTAAGCCCGCATTTACAAAACTCACAACCATAACCGTAGTGGCCGACGACGACTGAATGATTGCTGTTATTAAGATGCCTGTTAGTACACCTTTAACACGGTTCGAGGTCATGGCCTCGAGGATGTTGCGCATTTTATCGCCGGCAACTTTTTGCAACGACTCACTCATTAACTTCATCCCAAACAGGAAAAAAGCCAATGATCCGATGAGCCGAAGCAAATCGAAAAAAGAATAATTCATCGATATATATTTCTCAACTAATAATGTTGCAAAAATAAAAATATCGACAATAAATCAAGCATTTATATTTTGTTTTGTGAACCTTACTACAACGGATCACCGTATAATGCGCCACGGCCGTGTGTTCCAAGGTAAACGCGCCCAAATTTTTTTGGGTCGCCGGTAATGTGCAAAATCAAACCCCATTGATGAGCATCGTCGTTTATTCGGTGCCAACTTTGAGCTTTGTTGTCGGAGCGGAAGATGCCGCGCTGACCGTTTACAGTACCAACCAGGTACAAACTTGGATAATTATTTTTGGGAGCAGCCATGCCAAAGCCAAAGGCATGAATTTCGCTTACCTGAGGTTTTAAATTGAAATTGTCACCCTTTTCAGAAAAATACAAACCATTGTAAGCTGCTAACCAAAGTTGGTTTTCGAAGCCGGGCGTAGCGTAAATGCGATCCTGTCCACCACGTACATCGCCGCGGAAACTGCCCTTTTGGGCTAAACCATTGGCAAGAGTAATGTTTTGGCTTTTAAAAGTTTTTGCACCATCACTGCTTGAGAACAAAATCCCCTTGTAAATGTCGATTGCGTAGAATTTTTCGGGGTTTACCTTATCGGCAATTACACGTGTATTTTTACCAATCGAATCGATTTTTGTCCAACTGCGTCCATTGTTTTTAGTGTAATAGGGGTAGTCGTTTTGTGGTGTCCAAACCCATGTTTTGCCGTTTGCCGAAACTGCAATGTGCCCATGTTTGCTTTCGGAGGTGGGCATGGCCACAGGTCTCCAGCTTTTTCCGTAGTTATTTGAGTAGCCTATGTTGCTTCCGCCATGGTGTGCCGATGCTATTCCTACACGAACCAATATTTCGGGTTTTAGTTCTGCGCATGCTATACCATCGCAATTGCCAAAATAAGGATTGGTAAAATATTGCCCTTCGCGAACGGTGTCGAGATCCCAATGGACAAAACCAGCATAATCGCCAATGGCAGTTATCAGGTGGGCACCTTTGGGCGGACTGCAAAGCTCAAGTGGAACAGTTTCTTCTATTCCTTTGGTGTAAACACTCCAGTTTGTGGGTAAGCCTTTTTCAATGTTACCAAGGTCATAAGTTTCGAAACCTCCAAAACCAGTTGTGAAAATGGCATGATCGGGATCGAAGGGGTTAATTTCGATATCGAACATCCAGTGGATTGGTGTGTGTTGTGTGTAAGGGGCAATAGAATAATCAAATTTGGCTCCATTGGCAAAAATGGGTGCCCATGTTTTACCTCCATCGGTGCTGCGGTAAATGTCGTCGCTGCCATATTCATATGTTCTGTGAAATACGCTGGTAATGATTGTGTTAGGGTTTTGGGCATCAACAGCTACAGCAGCATATCCAAAGGTTTTACCTTGTTCGGGGTCGGGTTTGTCGGGTGTAATGTCGGTCCATTCAGCTGTTTTTGTATTGTATTTCCAAACTGCACCGTTTTGCATGGGATATGGACCTGGAGTATCGCCATACGATATGTACAAAATACCATTTGCATCGATTACACCATGATTGGGCCTGTAGTTGATTGGCTGATCAGGTACAGGTTTCCAGCTAGCACCGGCATCGTTTGAGTAAAATATATTTTCGCGGTTTTTAAGCGATACGCCTACATAAATATTTTGACTTTGGTTATGCTCACTTTTTGTATCTTCGAAAATAACCCATACGATACCGCTTCCGCGAGAGGTCCAATTCCATGTGCGAAGTTCCTTTTCGCTTAGTGAATCGGGGGCTGTTTCTTCAATGTTTGGGAAATTTTCAACACGGTGCCAGTTCATGCCCGCATCGAAACTGCGCCATAGGCCTGCATGGCGGGTGCCGAGGTACACAATATTTCCGTTTTGCGGGTCAACAGCTATTCGCTCGCCGTTGCCTCTGCCAATTTCGTTGCCTCCCATTTTAAAAGGAACTTTTATGCGGGTAAAACTCTCACCCCGATTGTCGGAAACCAATATTTCGCCATTGGGGCTTTGCTCCGAGGTGTAAGTGCCA
>DAOSWJ010000111.1:0-9274 GCA_035380005.1 Prolixibacteraceae bacterium
ATTTTAAACGAATAGAATATTAATGAACAATTATATAAACAAAATCAGATTGATAGCAACCGACCTTGATGGAACTTTGCTTAAATCTGACAAAAGTATCTCCGAGAAAGATTGGAAAACGCTTGAGTATTTGGCTTCGAAGCAAATAGTAAGGGTTGCTGCAACCGGTCGTAGCTTGTTCAAGGTGAAACAGGTTTTGCCCGAAAATGCACCCTTCGACTTTATTGTTTTTTCGTCGGGAGCCGGTATTTACGATTGGAAAAACAAAAATATATTGCAATGTGAACAATTTAGCAAACCTGTTGTGGCCGATTTATGTGAGCATCTGTTGGCTTCGGGCTTCAACTTTTTTGCCTTTAGGCCAATACCCAATAATAACTTGTTTTGGTACCATAGGGGGGCAGGTGCTTGTGTCGAATTTGATAATTATTTAGTCAGGCATGAGGGTGATTATAATGAGTTGGATTTGAGCAGTATGCCCACTGAGGCAGGACAAATGATGGCCGTAATTCCCAACAACGATTCAATTTTCGAAAAACTTAAAAATGATATTTACGATGCATGCAATGGGATCAAAGTTATAAGGGCTACATCGCCTGTAAACCCTGCCTTTACCTGGTTTGAAATTTTTCCAGATACGGTGTCGAAAGGGCATGGAATTAAATGGCTTTGCAATTTTTTGGAGATTGAACAACAGGCAACAGTTGGTGTTGGAAACGATTATAACGATACCGATATGTTTGAATTTGTTGCCCATCCGTATGTATTGAAAAATGGGGTAGAAGCACTAACTAAAAAGTACAGATGGGTTGGAAAGAGCAACGATGAAGATGGATTTTCGGCCGTGGTTGAGTGTTTGTTAGCGCAAACTGTTTTTTAGCCATTTTTCGGCAAGGGGCAATTGCTCGGGTTTACCACAATCAATCCAAAAGTCCGACTGGTCGCGATATGCCAAAATTTTATGCGTTTTGGCCAATCGCAAATACATGGGAATAATCGGGAAGTTTCCTTTCTCGGTAATTAAATCGAAAATTTCGGGCGATAGAATTTGAATACCGCTGAATGCCCAAGTTTCAGAGTTAGAATAGTCGGGTGAAATAATTATGTGGTCGTTATTCGCAATGTTCTTCCATCCTGTAAGCCTGTTGTTATTGTCGATGGTTAAATACCTGCTGGTTTTACGTTGTCTCACAACCAATGTTGCAAGTGCTTGTTCCTTGATGTGGTATTCGGCAAGTTTGTTGAGGTTAATCGACGATAAAACATCAACGTTGTAGGCAATAATTGGTGAGTTGCCTTGTAAAAATTGGCGGGCATGCAATAATCCGCCTCCGGTATCGAGCAACTTATCGCGTTCGTCTGAAATGAATATTTCAGTTTTAAAATTGTGGGTTGTTAGGTAATCAATTACCTGATCGGCAAAGTGATGTACATTTACAACAATTTGTTCTACACCCGCATTGCTTAGCTTGTTTATGGCGTGCCATAGCAGTGGTTTGCCATTTAATTCGATTAGTGCTTTGGGACGGTTATGAGTTAGTTTTTGCAAACGTGTACCCAACCCGGCCGAAAATATTATTCCTTTCACGCGCTCTGTTGTTAATTCAAAAAAATCGATAAATTTTGAACGCTTAAAAATATATTTTATTTGGGTGTTTAGCTAGCAATACGTAGTTTGCTTTTTTGTTTTTTTTGTTTTTTCGTTTCTTCTTTTTTTGTGTCGAAGCTGTGTTCTTTACTTCAAACCATGCTATCATCGATTTAAGTACTTGGGCCTGTTGTTCTAACTCTGTAGTGTTTGCAGCCATTTCTTCCGAAGCTGCGGCATTTAAAACGATGCCGATACTTTAAGGTTGAGTGTTATTCCTGTTAAATAATTGGGAATTGCATGGTAGCGGTTTTCAATATCGGCTACAAAGAAATACGACGAAATGTTTTTAAGGTCCATGATGTTAAAAAGTTCGAGGCTTACATCGGCCGATTTAAATCGATCGAAGAAAACTTTACTGGTTAGGTTTTTGCCGTTGCTTACCAACGATCGGGTAAAGCCAATATCAACACGGCGGTAAGGTTCCATACGTGCAATTTGAGTGTGTCTTTCGGTGCGGGGCATGCCAAAAGGTGCGCCGGTTATCAGGTGGCCGGTTAAGTGCATTTGGTAGGCTGGTAAGCCGGGCAGGTAATCCTGAAAATAAAGGCTGAATTTAAATCGCTGGTCGGTGGGGCGGGGAATATATTTGGCACTATATCCATCGGGGCCTATGTCGCCAACAAGGTCTTCTTCGGTTTTCATCAATGAAACGCTCATCCACGATTGTGTGCCACTAACAAATTCGCCATTGATTTTTAAGTCGGCGCCATAGGCGTAGCCGTTCGAAATCTCGTTGGAAAGGTAACGTAGCCTTACATTTTCGATTTGATAGGGGATAAGGTCATGCAACCATTTGTAATACGTTTCAAAAGTGAGGCGGAAAGGCCTTTCCCAACTAATGAAAGAATAATCGAAGCCACCAACCAATTGTATCGAACGGGGGGTTTGAATATTGGGGTTAATATTGCCGTAAAGGTCTTTAATTTCGCGATAGAAAGGAGGTTGATGATACCATCCGAACGAAAGGCGTGGAATGATATCTCGTTTAATACCGGTTTGTAGCGAGGCCGAAAAGCGCGGACTGATGGTAAATTTGTCGGTAAAGCTCCAATAATGTGCCCTTGCACCTCCGGTAAGCATAAGCTGCCCAATATCGGTGCTAATGTTGATGGTGTTTTGAACAAAACCTGTATAGCGGTTTTCGGTATGCTGGTATGCATTTCGTGCAGTGTAGTACAAAAGCACATCGCTAGGTGAGTAGGGTAGCGAATAGCCGGCTGAGTCGCGGTATTCCCATTCGTTCATTTTGTCGTTTACATGTTCGTTGCGGTAGTCGAAACCCCATTGCAGAAAGTTGTTGCCGGCTTTAATGCCTCCCCGGTGCGAAAAGCCGCCAACCTTTGCATCGAGATAATTGCGCCCATGTTCTTGATAAAAGCCAAGCCCAATGTTCATTGAGCTATCGTCTTGTTCTTCGGTGCCAATTTTTTGTACTTCGTTTAGCAGGTAGTAGCCAATTATGTCGTATGTTTCCTGTTCGCTTGTGGTGTAGCCTGTTGCAATAAATTTTAAGTAGGCATTGCGGGTAGGGTTATATTGTAAGTAAAATGAACCTGTATATGTTTGAAAACGATCAATTTCCTGTCCTTCGAACAATACGCTTAATTTATATTGCTTGTTCCATATCCCTGTTGTTGTTTCACGTTCTTTTGGGCTGAACTGGTATTTGTTCAAAGAGGCTGTTCCTAAAAAACCGAGTTCAATTTTGGGGCTGAGTGCATAGGTAAAGTAGCCTTGGTAATCGAAAAATACTGGGTTGTACGATCCTTTCTCATCGAGGCTGCCCAACAAATATTGAAAGGTTTTGTACCTCATGCCCATGTTGTAGGTGAACTTTTTATTTTTGCTAATGTTTTCGATGTGAGCTTTACCACCCAAAAAACTTGCTGATGCCGAAGCCGAAAATTCGCTCGGACGATGGTATTTAATGTCGAGCACCGACGACATTTTGTCGCCATATTTTGCATCGAAACCTCCGGCCGAAAATTCAATCGATGATACCATATCGCTGTTTACAAAGCTGAGGCCTTCTTGTTGTCCGGCACGAATCAGATATGGGCGGTAAACTTCAATATCGTTAACGTAAACAAGGTTTTCGTCGAAGCTGCCCCCCCTTACCGAGTATTGGTTGCTTAGCTCGTTGCTCGATGTTACGCCCGGCAAGGTTTTAATAACTCCTTCAACACTGCCAATGCCCACATCGGGGAGGCGGTCGACAGCTTTTGGGCTAATACGAACAATGTTGCCCGAGGTTTGCCGGTTGCCCGATATTACCACTTCGTCGATCTCGGTGTTCGACGATTCCATTGTTACATTGTATTCGAATGATTGCTCGGTGGTGAGTTCAAATGCTTTTTCGTGATATTTATAGCCCATCGATGAAAAACCTACAACAACTTCGCGCCCCGATGGTATGCGCAGTAAATATTCGCCTTTTCGGTTGGTCGATGTGCCTATCGGGTAATTTTTTAGGGCAACATTTGCCATTTCAACAGGCTTGCCGTTTGTATCGGTTATTGTTCCATAAATTGTAGCATTGCTTATTTGTGAATAAGCAAAACCCGACAATAAAAGTAAAACAGAAGTATATATTATTGTAAAAAATGTTTTCATGCCGTGCAAAAATAATAATTCAATCGTTCAAATAAAGAAAAAACGGTAATAAGCATTACTAATTGTATTGCGGGTTTTATATTTGTAAAATATTTCTGAAGATGGTTGTCGATTTATTAATAAAAGGTTTGTTGACAGGTATGTTTGTTTCGCTGCCTGTTGGGCCAATGGCTGTTTTGGTGATTCAGCGTACTGCTAACCGCGATTTCAAATCGGGGATTTACAGTGGGCTCGGGATAGCCTTAACGGATTCAATTTGGGCGCTAATTGCAGGTTTTAGTGTGTCGTACATCATTAATTTTTTAAGGCATCATCAAACAGTTATACAGCTAATTGGCGCAATTGCCTTGTTTTCATTAGGATTGTATATTTTCTTTTCGAACCCTTTATCGGCAGTGCGTAAATACAAACGGAAAGGCACCAGCCCCTCGAAGTGCTTATTTTCGGCTATGGCAATAGCTTTTTCAAACCCTGTAATGATTCTTACTTATATAATTGTATTTGCCAGTGCTAAAATTGTATTCGATATTTATCATTTGGGATCGCCTTTTGTTTTTGTTGCCGGTTTTTTAATGGGCGCTATGACTTGGTGGACGCTGATCTCATATTTGATTGATAAGTTCAGGCATCATTTCAGCTTGTCGGTTTTGTGGTGGTTCAATAAAGTATCGGGCAGTTTTATTATGGTTTTTGTTGTGGTGCTGGTTGTTACGGTGTTAATTAAGGGTAGTCCTTCAATTTAATCGGTTTGTATTTTGACAGCTTAATTGATTGAACAATGTAATCGTCAAATTCTTTTCTGTTTGTAAACTTGTTTAAAGACAATGCCTGAATTTTTAAATTGCCAATAGCTGCTCCTTCAATTGGCCCTGCAATTACTTCTTTTTCAGTGTAATTACTAATAAGCTGGCAGAGTAGGTTCGATTTTGCACCGCCACCAATTAGCCGTATGTTGGTAAAGCTTTTATTTGCGATCTCTTCAATTTGAAAAATCTTTTTGCTTAATGCAACCGCAATGCTTTTGTATGCGCAACTGTAATATGCTGCTTCTGAATTGGGCAGAATTTTTTCGTTTCTTGTTAAATGTGTATCGAATGCTTCTTGCATATTTGATGGGTTGAAAAATATCGGGTCGTTAGTGTCAATTAAATCTGTGTTAGCAGATTCGTTTTGAGCCATGTTCTCAATTTCATCGTAACTGTGTTTTTGGCCAAAGGCTTTGCGTAGTTGTTGTATCAGCCAAAGACCCATTACATTGGTTAATGGCCTTATTTTTCCATCGTAACATATCTCGTTTGTAATGCCTGCGGTAAAAGCTTCGTAGCTCAAAACAGGTTCATTCGAAATATACCCGACTATACACCAAGTCCCTGTTGATATAAAAGCCAAATTTTCCGACATATTAGGAATTGATGCAACTGCACAAGCAGTATCATGACCCGCTGTTGCAATAAGTTCGGTCTTGGTTTCAGGTATTGCAAGTAAAGCGCCTAGCTTTTGGCCTGCTTTGGCGATTGGCGTGCTTAACTTCTTGTTTATCCCTAAGAGTGTGGTGATTTCAGAATCCCATTCTTTAGTTCCTATGTTTAACAATTGTGTTGTTGAGGCAAGCGTAAGTTCGTTGGCAATTTTTCCCGACAACAAATAGTTAATGTAGTCGGCCATGAAAAGGATGTGCTTGGTTTTTTGTAATGTTTTGGAGCTTTGTATGCTTAAAAATTGATACAAACTATTAAAAATGTTGTAGTTGATGCCGGTTTGAACAAAGGTGTCGTAATCGGACTTTGTTTTGTTCCAAAATGCTTTCATGCCTTCGGTTCGCGAGTCGCGGTATGTAACCGGATGTTCTAAAAATTCGCCATTTTGACCAAGTAAAACAAAATCGACACCCCACGAGTCGACTCCTACACTTAGAATTGGCAAATTGGTTTGTGAAAAGGCCAGCCTTATTCCATGAATAATTTTTTGACCAATTTGATCAATATTCCAGCGATAGTGACCATCGATATGGGTACATTCATTTTCGAAGCGATAAACTTCATTCAAAGTAAATCGGTCATTGAATATTCCTTGTATAATACGGATACTGCCTGCACCCATATCGATTGCTAAACACGAAAATGGTTCCATTTTGTTATGCTCCTTTTGCTCTTAAAAGTTTTGCATTGTATTCGCCACCATTAATGAGGTGGATAAGTGGTTGCGGGCGGTCGGTTCCTTCAATGAATACTGGACGGGCATGCCATGGGACAACCGATAGTACGTTGCATAAGTCCATCCAATATTGTAATATCGAAGGTTTTAGGTTCCATGTCATGTGAAAATGGTTGGCAGGTGCATATTGTTTGTATTCGGTCATGGTAGCATATTTGGGAACAATCCAGCTATGCGGCCATGTTACGTTTGAGCTGTTGGCAACAAAGTCGGCCAATTTTTCGGGTAGGTCAACAGTTTGTGCTTCATCCCAAATTAAACTGAACATTCCATTTAAATGGCTGTAAGTTAATCGGCTGGCGATGCCGTTTATGCCACCGGGCGAAACAAAGTTAACACTATTGCCGCCACCGGGGAAATAGCCCAAATCGGCACCCGGCATTGTAATTTTTTTAAGAAGTTCGTTGCTGCTTTCGCCTGGCAAACCAGCCCAGTTTAAGCTTGCCGAACCCGAGTTGTCGCCATCAACAATTCCTTTTAATGCCCATATTTCGTCGCCTTGTACTTTAATTCCCAGTTGTTGGGCTTTTGCAACCAGTTCGTTGGGATCCCATACTTTTCTGAAATCCATAAAAAGGGGAGGGTTACCACCTGTTAGCCAAGTTTTAAAAAGCATGGTTAATGTACCTTGCATATCGGCTTCGGTGCCAAATGGGATCACATTCTTCGGTCCATTATGGTCGAATGTCGAATTGAAAAGCGACTCGGCCATGTCGCAAATGGGTAGTGGATTTCCGCGTCGGTCGCTGCCCCATTCAAGTTGGTTCATAAAAGCGCCACCAACAGCGTTAAGTTCTTTCAGTATATCGCGAATTATCAAATACATTGCCAATGACTGATCGAGTTTTTCGCTGCCATGGTTTTGAGAAGTATCGATGTGCTTTAAGTTGTTTTCGAGCCAGTTGCGCAGTTCTTTTAGCTCATTTTTGTTATAATCGTTTTTGTTGAGCTTGTCGGACAATAGTTTCATATCGAGCCGGCTAATTTCAATGCCAAAGGTGTTTCGTGTTGCATTTACATGGGTAAGAGCAGTTTCCATACCCATTGAGTCGTGCCCGAAACAAACAATTCTTCGGCCTTTTAAACCAGTAAAAGTTACAGCAGCATAAAGCCATTCAACTAAATTTTTGATAGTAGTTTCCGAAATTTCGGGCATTAAGCCATTGTCACTCCAAGTGCCTATGTTTAAGTGAGTAAGAATGCCTTGTTGAGCAAAAGCCCCGTTTACGGCATGGGCAAAAACTACTCCCGGTTTAGGGGCACTGTTTCCACAAGTGATGTTAAGCGGTGTGTTTTTGGGGAAATGTGCCATGAGGCTCATTAGTGTTAATTGTGGAAAAGCCCAGGTGTCGGGTGTGCACACAATTATATTAACCCCTTGTGCTTTGAATTGGCGGGCTACCTGGTCGGCTTGTTGTTCGCCATCGATTAAAACAGGCGACCATACAATTTTCACATCGTTGGTGCTAGGTGTTTTAATTTGGCCGTCAATTTTATTGGCCACCATTTCAATAATGTTAACGCTGCGTTGTCGAGCTTCATTGTCGATGCGTGGATCGCATGTGGCGCAAATCCCAATTACAACTTGGTTTTGTGTGTTTTGCTCGCTATTTTCCGAAATTCTTATTGCTGCCATTATGTTATTTGTTATGTGATTGCAATTGTATTTTATTAATTAGTTCAAAAATAGTGATGGCAGTGCTTGTTTGCTATAACTAAAACTAATATTTTGTGTCGAAAAATAACATCAGTAATTTTTTAGAATATGGCTGTTTTTAAGTTAAGGGTTGATCCATCGGATGTTAAGCAGATTTTTATTAAGGCCGATATTGATGTGCATTGTTGTCGATATTGGAAATTAAGCAAATGGGAATACAATGATTTGTCGTTTTCGTTTTGGCGTATTTATTACAATTCGGTTGCCGGAGCCTGTATTAACTTTCAAGGAAAAACAATTGAACTCGATGCATCAAAAATATTGTTGATCCCTCCTTTTACAGCGTATTCAACTTCATTGTTGAAAAATTCTTCCGAAGGGCTGATTGGCAGTCGTATAGAAACATTGAATGAATTGAACGATCTTCGGGGAAAAGGGATGGTTGATCATTTTTTTATCCATTTCAACCTTGGAATAAGGCTCGATTACGTGAAACCCAACATTTATGTTTTTGAAACCGACAAAACATTGTTGCAGCTTATTGCCGATTTACAGAAATACACAATTGAGCAGCTGGTATTATTTGACAATTTATACACTATTAAATTGTATGCCCTTATTTTTAACCTGCTTTCGAAAGTTGATGCTCAATTTTGGAAACAGCGCACAAACGACCCTCGTGTTTTGAAAGTTATTGATTATATCGATAGAAACTACCATAAGGAATTAAACAATAGTAGTTTGGGTGTAATCGCCAATATGGCAACCAATTCGTTTTTGCGTTTGTTTAAGCAAAGCATGGGGCATACCATTCAACAATACATACAAAAAGTACGAATAAACAAAGCTATTTTACAAATGCACAATGCTTCAGAAAGCATTGAAAGTATTGCTGAGAAATGTGGTTTTAGCGACAGACATCATTTTTCGAAAGTATTCAAAAAGGAAACAGGCATGCCCCCCGCAGCATACAGGCAACAAAAAATGTATTTTTAAAATTTTCAAAAAGTAAAAAACTTTGAGGGGCATAAACTAAAATTATTTATATTTGCGGCCACGTAAGCCCGGATGGCGGAATTGGTAGACGCGCTAGTTTCAGGGACTAGTATTCGCAAGGATGTGCAGGTTCGAGTCCTGTT
>DAOSWJ010000112.1:0-9271 GCA_035380005.1 Prolixibacteraceae bacterium
CACGGCGAAGCAATCTTTACAAATAGTTTTTGCTTAACCGGACAACATTGATTCATTAACTAAAATTCACAAAAAACAGTCTGAATAAACGCTTGGTTACGCTCAAACAGACTGCATATTTATTTACAGGTTAAAGTACTCAAAACAAAACAATAACCCTATAAGGCAAGAACTGATGGTTATTAATTAAACTCGTTTTTCAGTTGCTCAACCCAGTCGGTAATACGTTGATTAGTAAGCCGGGCCTGATTTTCCTGATCGAGGCACAAACCGCAAAACTGATCGCCACGTTCGGCAGCCGAATGCTCGTACGTATAACCTTCGCGCGAAGTGAAACCAACTAATTTTGCTCCAACACGCTCAAATAGATTGGCAAAAATGCCTACCCCGTCGTTAAAATTTTCGGGGTATCCTTTTTGATCGCCCAAACCAAAAATTGCCACTTTTTTTCCACTCAGGTCCATATCTTCGAGCGCAGGTACAAACTCGTCCCAATGGTTGGGCAATTCGCCATCGAACCATGTAGGAACACCAATAATGATGTTGTCGTATTTAGAAAAATCATCTTCGTTAACATCCTCGGCATTAAAAGCTTCGATGTTTTCTTTTCCAAACGCTTCAATCACTTTTTCGCCCATCTTGGCAGTTTTATTGGTTTTGAAGCTGTAAAATATTCCTATTTTCTTCATATTTCTTAGTCAATTGTCATTAGTAATTATAGTCATTGGCCATTCGCCACTCGCTGATCTGAAACCTGAAATCAATATTTTAGCAACTCTTTTGCTGCTTCAATAATCTTATCGGTATTGGGCAAAACAGCTTTTTCCAAAATTCGGTTAAAACCTACAGGTGTAAAGGTCGATCCAACACGTTTAACTGGTCCGTCGAGGTATTCAAATGCTTCTTCCATTATTGTTGAAGTTATTTCGGAACCAAAACCGGCAAACACTTTGTCCTCGTGAACCACCATTGCTTTGTTGGTTTTTTTAATCGAATTAAGAATTGTTTCTTTATCGAGTGGCACCAGCGAACGCAAATCAATCACCTCTACGTCAATGCCTTCCACTTCCAGTTTATCAGCAGCTTCGAGACTATGGATCAATGTGTTGCCATAAGTAATCAGGGTTAGATCGGCCCCTTCTTTACGAATACGTGCTTTTCCAAATGGTACTTCAAAATCATCGGGTATCGATGCAGAAGCTTGAGGTGAATTATAAAGTGCTTTAGGCTCCATAAACACAGTAATTCCTTTCGAACGCATTGCTGTTCGCAATAAACCGGCAGCATCGTCGGCAAAGCACGGGTAAACAATTCGTGCGCCGGGCATTGTAGCCAAAGCGCCTTCAATGTTTTGCGAGTGATACAATCCGCCACCAATGTACCCGCCCGAAGCTAAGCGAATGGTCATGTTTGGGGTGAATTGGCCATTCGATCGCCAGTAATCGTGGGTCGAATCGACATATTGTTCCATTGCCGGCCAAAAATAATCGGCAAATTCGGCACCTTCAATCACAATACGTATTTTATCGTTAAACCGGCTCATTCCATTTGCTGTTCCCACAATAAAATCTTCGGCAATTGGTGCACTAAAAACACGTGCTTCGCCAAATTCCTGTTGCATACCTTTGGTAACATTAAATGCACCGCCTTTTTCTTTGTTAGCAACATCCTGTCCCCATATAAAGGTATCGGGGTTTTGGCGGAATTCTTCTTTTAAAGTTTTATTAATGGCATCAACCAATTTTATTTTTTCTCCTTCGAAAGTATGTGTCCCATCGGGGTACTTTTCTGATTTATATGGTTCAGGCACAACAAAATCGAAAATTGAAGCAGGATCAGGATCGGGGGCTTTCATTGCTTTTTTGTGTGCATCTTTCACAATTGCAGTAGCTTTTTCTTCAATGGCCAACAATTCTTCTTCGGTGAACCGATTGTAGCGGGTAAGCAACCTGCGGAACTTAGCCAACGGGTCGTATTCCTTAACGTATTCGCGTTCGTTTTCACTACGGTAAAGCTCGTGTCTGTCGGAGTTCGAATGCGATTCCATGCGAACACAATTGGCTTGTAAAATTACTGGTTCACCAGCTTCCAATACGTGTTTTTTGGCTTCGGCCATGGCATTCATCGAGTCAAAAATATCTTTACCATTACAATGGATGATGCGTAAATTCTTAAAACCCGAAAAATTGTTACCAGCTTTTCGATTGGCTGTTTGCATGTGCTTTGGCACCGAAATGCCATAACCATTGTCCTGAATAACAAAAATTACTGGCAACTTTTCGCGCGAAGCACCGTTGATTGCCTCGTAAACATAGCCTTCGGAAAGCGACGACTCGCCATGGGAAGTAATTGCAACCCCTTTGTGTTTGTAATATTTTATGGCACGAGCCACACCAACAGCATGCAAATCGTGGTTACCAGTACATGATGAAACATTGTGTATGTTCCATTCGGGCTTAGCAAAGTGGTTCGACATGTGACGGCCACCACCGGCTACATCGGTAGCTTTTGATATTCCATTCAGGATGATTTCCTCGGGGGTTAACCCGGCCGAAAAACAAGTCATCATGTCGCGGTAATACGGAAACAAATGATCGGTATCCTTATCGAAATGCTGCCCAATGGCGAATTGAATACCATCGTGGCCCGCATAAGGAGCATGATACGACCAGCCAATGGCTTGTTTCAGGTAATTAGGGGCACGCTCATCGAGTTTACGTCCAACAACCAAAGTTGTGTACCACTTTTCAAGGGTCTCCTTTTCAACATTTTTAATTGTATGTATTTTTGGGTATGTGCTCATGGTTATTATATTTTACGGTTGATATCAAATTCTTCGAGTAAATCGGCAATACGACGCAAGAAAGCCCCTCCAAGTGCCCCGTCAACAATGCGGTGATCGTAGGATAGAGACAAGAACATTTTGTGTCGAACAACAATGGCATCGCCAGTTGGGGTTTCCATTACAGCAGGTTTTTTCTCGATGCTTCCGGTTGCCAAAATAGCTACTTGTGGCTGGTTAATAATTGGTGTGCCAATAATGTTTCGGAACGATCCGAAATTGGTAATGCTGAATGTTCCGCCACTAATTTCGTCGGGAGAAAGCTTGTTGTTGCGGGCACGGGTAGCCAAATCGTTTAACGATGCTGTTAATCCGACGAGGTTTTTCTGATCGGCATCGCGAATAACCGGAACGATGAGGTTACCATCGGGTTTAGCAACTGCAATTCCTACATTTACTTTGGAACGGAGAATTATTTTATCGCCATCGACCGAAGCATTTACCATAGGAAACTCGCGCAATGCTTGAGCAACAGCTTCGGTAAACACCGGCATAAATGTAAGCTTTTCGCCATATTTACTTTGGAATTCGTCTTTTACTTTATTGCGCCACAAAACCAAGTTAGTAACATCGGCCTCTACAACCGAAGTAACGTGCGGAGCTACCTGAACCGAGTTTACCATGTGATCGGCAATAAGTTTACGAACACGGTCCATCTCAATGATTTGATCGTTTGCTCCTATCGAAACTGACACTTTTGGTGCAGCTGATTTTTCGGCTTTTGGCAGGATCGATTCAACTTTTTGTTGGTCTGAAGCAGTTTGTTTTTGGACGTTGCCATTCGATTTGTTTTCAATATAATTGAGCAAATCGGCTTTCTGAACACGGCCATTGGTGCCACTGCCTTCGATGGTTTCAAGCTCAGCAATCGTAATATTTTCGGCTTTGGCAATTGATCGTACCAAAGGAGAATAAAAACGTGTAGCATCTTTGAATGTTGCAGGCTCAGTCAAATCATTTGGATTATCGACAGCTGTATTTTCGTTCTCACTAACAGCTTTAACCTGCTCAGTTTTTACCTCGGGTTCCGAATCATTACTTTGATCGTCGTCGTCATCATCGGTTTTAATTATGGCAACAACTTCGCCAACCGGCACAACGGCATCAACTTCGAAAAATATTTCCGATACTACCCCATCGACCGGCGACGGAATTTCGGAATCAACTTTTTCGGTTGCAATCTCGAAGAGCAAATCGTCTTCTTCAATTTTATCGCCTACTTTCACAAACCACTTGGTAATGGTGGCTTCCTGAACGCTTTCGCCCATTTTGGGCATCAGTACTTTAAAACCTGACATATTCTGTAACTTTTTAGATTTCTTTAATTTTTTAACATATTAACACTCAAGTTTGAATATTGTTTAAGCAGATTGCAACTTAGACATTGCAATTATCAAAGAAAATATAAAGCAGAGATTACAAAACACGCAATAAATTGATAATAAACCGAATAACACAAGGAAATATTCATTAAAAAACCCACTTTCGAAAAAGCGGGTTTTTAATTAACAACAATAAAACCTAAATATTCTCATGAACTAACTTTTGACTTAACTATTTGCTCAATTTGATCGGCTTGAATAACTCCAACTCCTTGCCATATAACCTGCCCCTTCTGAAAGAGCATCAAAGTTGGGATGCTTCGTATGCCATATTTTGCAGCAGCGTTTTGATTTTTATCGACATTCACCTTAACAATTTTCACCTGTCCCGACATGTTATCGGCAACCTGTTCAAGTATAGGAGCCATCATTCGGCAAGGAGCACACCAATCGGCGTAAAAATCGACCAAAACCGGTGTGTTACTATTTATTAATTCATTAAAACTACTCATATCATTGGCAATTAAAATATTAACATTGGCGTTGGTATCAGATACCGTTTCGTCTTTCTGATTGTTGCGGCATCCGAAAATCCCAACGGCCAATATTAAAACAACCATAAAACCTATAAAACTTCCAAAAAATCTCTTCATCTAATCCTGATCATCAAGTTCGTTTACAACTTTTTTCTTCTTTTTGGTGTTGGCAAACAAAACTCCCATAACAGCACCATACAAGGTAGAATTGTACCATTTCGATGTTATTGGGCATGTGCCTGAGTTACATCCAACAAAGCGCCAATACAAGAAACCTGCAAGGGCACCAATTGCAATTGCAATAAAATAATTTTTATATTTTAGAATAAAGTTTAGCATTGTATTCTTTTTTTACAATGCAAAGAAAAGCAGAAGAAAAAAATAAGTTGGTAACAAAAATCACACAAGCTCGGCAAAGTCGATTTGATTTCGGCTAATGGCCACCATACCTTCCTTTTCCATTTGTTTAAGCAATCTTGAAATTACTTCACGCGAAGTAGTAAGAGCATTGGCAATTTCCTGATGAGTACCTTTAAAAACTGTTTTACCTGTAACTTTGTACCGTTCGTTAAAAAAGGTGATCAAGCGTTCATCCATTCTTTTAAAAGCAATGTTATCGATTGTATTTAATAGTTCATCGAAACGGCTACGGTAAGCATACATCACAAATTCTTTCCAAGTTGTATATTTTACCATCCAACGATCGAGACAATCAACCGGTATACGAATTACCTCGGTATCCTCTTCGGCAAATGCAGCAATATTGCTTTGCATGCGGCCCATACAACAAGTAAGCGCCATAGCACACACTTGCCCCGGGTTTAAATAATACAGCAACACTTCGCGGCCTTCGGAATCTTTGCGGCAAACTTTAATTAAACCTTCGAGCACAATTGGAAAACTTTTTATGTATTTGCCTTCCGACATTAGTTCATCGCCTTCTTCAAAAGTTATCCATTCACCTTCGTTCGATATTTCTTCGATTAACGAAGGTTCGAAAAAAGGAAACCTTTTGCGAAGCACATCAATTGAAACCGGTATATCGTGCTGTTCCATTTCGATCTATTTTTTACAAATATAAGTTTTGTTGTCTAAAGTAGCTTCTAAAATAAAAAAAACACGGGAGTGATCAATGCTCCCGTGTTAAACAATCATTAGCTGTAGTACCTAATTCTTAATGATCATTATTGTTAAGACGTTATTTTTAAATGTTTGTGACAAAAATACAATATTTGTGTTAATAAATAGGGTGTAAAAATTGCAAAACATAGGGGTTTAACATTTTTTTTGAATTTTTGTTAATATAACAGCTCACTATTTTTATTAAAAAAGGAAAAACAAATGATAAATGAAGACAACAAAAAATACCACAAAAATTATGAACGCAAAACCTTAATGGTAGTTTTATTAACAGCTGTAACAATGGTTGTTGAAATTATATTTGGAATAGGCACCAAGTCGATGGCCCTACTTGCCGATGGTATTCACATGGGATCGCATGTTTTGGCAATTGGGTTAAGTTGGCTTGCTTACATTTTTCTTCGGAAAGCATCAAATAAAAAGGACTACTCTGGCAAGCCCGAAAAAATTCTATCGCTATCGGGATATAGCAGCGGTATTATTTTACTGATGTTTGCCTTTGTTATTTTGTGGGAAGCAATGCAACGCATTGTTCATCCACACGAAATTATATACAAAGAAGCCATAATTGTAGCAACAATTGGACTGGTAATCAATATAATTAGTGCATTTTTATTGCACCACGATCAGGCACACAGCGATCACAACATTAAAGCTGCATATTTGCATGTACTTGCCGACGCATTAACCAGTTTATCGGCAATAGCAGGTTTAATAATTGCCATGGTTTGGAATGTACCATTTATCGATTCAATTGCTGCAATAATCAGTGCAATTGTTATTATTAAATGGTCGGTTGGCTTATTAAAGAATACAGGTAAAAGCCTGCTCGATATTAATTAGCTTCTTGGCCTACGATCACGTCGATCGGTAGAACGAGCATTCTTTTTATCGTCAAATTCCCTCTTATTTTTTTCCTCAAGCTTATGTCGGGGAACAAACTTGCTCCAATCGCGCGTACGTGTAAATTCACTTGCCTCGCGGGGTTTATGTTCATACCTGTTTTCGCCTTGATTATCGGTATCGGAATTGAACCGATTACTTCGTTCTCGAGAAGAAAAGCTTCCGCCATCGCGACGATTACGATCGTCGTTGTTTCGTTGGCCAAAACTCTTGTTATCGCGAGGTTTGAAATCGTCCCTGTTTCGTTGACCAAAACCCTTGTTGTCGCGAGATTTGAAGTCGTCCCTGTTTCGTGGGTTATAATCGTTACGAGGGCGCCTGTTCCCAACTTTGTCGCTATTATTTTTAAGGTATTCTCTGCGTTGTTCTTCGGTTTGATGCTTTGTTTTTTTCGAACCTTCGTACACTTCAAAAAGGCGCAAACTACACTCCAACGGACCATTGTATAAAGGGATTCGGCTCGAAGGACGCAAGCCTATTTTTTTGAAACCCTCTTCGGAGCTACTAATAACCCATGCTTTAAAACCCGAGAATTTTTGTTTTAGTTGGTTTCCTATCATTTCGTAAAGCGGCTCAACCATACGATCGCGCATGCGTTCGCCATAAGGAGGGTTAATAATCAACAACCCTTCGTTGCTTTTGGGTTCGAAACTTGCAAAGTCGATAGTTTGAAATTCGATATCTTTGGAAACGCCGGCATTTTTTGCATTTTTTTCGGCTACTTTAATATTCACGCTAACAATATCCGAAGCATAAATTTTATGATCGAATGTTCGTTCGTAATCTTCGTTGTATATCTTTTCGAACAAATCGGCATCGAAATCTTTCCAACGTTCAAAAGCAAACGATTTACGGAACATACCGGGCGGAATATTACGTGCAATTAGGGCAGCTTCGACAGGAATAGTACCCGAACCGCACATGGTATCGTAAAAATCGCATTGGCCATCCCAACCGGTTATCTTCAGAATACCAGCAGCAAGAACTTCGTTCATTGAGGCTTCGTTTTGACCAAAACGATAACCGCGCTTGTGTAACGATTCGCCTGAACTATCGAGCGATACAGTTAATGTATCGGCCGAGGCATGAACATTGATACGGATATCGGGGTCGTCGGGGTTTACCGACGGACGTTTTTTGAATTTGCTCCTGAACTGATCAACAATTGCATCTTTGGCTTTCAAGCTTACAAACATGGAGTTATTAAAAGCCTCGGAATTTACAGTACTGTTAATTGAGAAACTTTGGTTCAGCTCAAATATTTCGCTCCAATCGATTTTATAAACACTTTGGTACAAATCGTTGGTATTGCGAACCTGGTACTCGCCAATAATAAGTAAAACCCTCAGTGCTGTACGACAACAGAAATTGGCCTTGTACAAAACCTCTTTCGAACCAGTAAATTTTACACCCCTAACAACAACTTCCACATCGGAAGCACCAATTGCCAACAATTCTTCTTTTAAAACCTCTTCTAAACCCGAAAAGGTTTTGGCCAACATTTGAAATTTCTCAGAACTCATCAAAAAACTATTTTATACATATCCTTTTTTTAAGGCGCCTCAAATATCACAATTATTTTGATTTTTTCACCTGAAAAAGCCCCAACAATGCATTATGCTGCAAAAAAAGTTGAAAATTTATATTCCGGCACCATCAAAAAAACTGGCACTTCGTGCTTTCATTTGCACTACCTTCGAATTTGGAGGTAAATCGTTTGTTACCCATACGTTACCACCAATTACCGAACCCTTGCCAATTGTAATGCGCCCCAGTATTGTTGCTTGTGCATAAATTATCACATCGTCTTCAATAATTGGGTGACGAGGAATTCCTTTAATCGGGTTTCCGTTGTCATCGAGCGGGAAACTTTTTGCCCCAAGCGTAACACCTTGGTATAACTTCACATTATTACCAATTATACATGTAGCGCCAATTACCGTACCCGTTCCATGGTCAATTGTAAAATATTCGCCAATTTGTGCCCTTGGATGTATATCGATACCTGTTTCGGAATGAGCCAACTCAGAAATAATACGAGGTATTAGCGGTACTTCCAATTCTAAAAGTTTATGAGCAATACGATAACTCGAAATAGCTTTTATAGCAGGATAGCAAAATATAACCTCGCCCCTGCCCTGTGCTGCGGGGTCGCCATTGTAAGCGGCTTCGACATCGGTTGACAGAATGCGGCGCAACTCGGGCAAAAAGCTAATGAAGCGTGCTGCTTTTAATCGAGCTTCGTCGGTATGTTTTTGAACATTATGTTCGTGCTTGTTTTTTTCGTTACAAGTAAAACACATGCCAGCTAAAATTTGCTCACTTAACATTGCAAAAACTTCATCGACATAAACCCCCATATAATAATTAATTGCATCGGGGTGAAGTGTTGTTTGACCAAAATAACCGGGAAAAATGATTTCCCTGATTTTTTTAACCATTCTGCCCAATTGATCGCTCGAAGGCATGGGCTCACCAACATTATGCTGGTGGCACACGCTTCCGTACGATTCGCGAAGCGATAAGCC
>DAOSWJ010000113.1:0-9189 GCA_035380005.1 Prolixibacteraceae bacterium
CTGGTTGCCGTTGAAGGTAATCCCGGGCACGATATCGGAATGGTTTCGCTTACCGGCGATTTGGTGTTGAAGCAAATGAAACGCCATAAAGTTACTTTGGTAAATGGCGAATATCGCAAAGTGTACCGCAAGGCCAAACCTGTTGATGTTGAAAAATGGGAAGAAGCCATGAAGCGCGAACACCAAACCATGATCAAAGCCAGGCAAATTGCTGCCGATTTAAGATTGAACATGAAAATTGGTGATGTCGAATTTCAAGGCGATGGCACAAAAGCAATTTTTTACTACATAGCCGACGAAAGGGTTGATTTTAGGCAGCTCATTAAAGTTTTTGCCGAATCGTTCCGTATTCGTATTGAAATGAAACAAATTGGCGCAAGACAGGAAGCCGGACGAATTGGAGGAATTGGACCTTGTGGCCGCGAGCTGTGTTGCAGCGCATGGATGTCGAATTTTAGCTCGGTAACTACTTCGGCAGCACGCTACCAGGAAGTTTCAATGAACCCACAAAAGCTTGCAGGTCAATGCAGTAAGTTGAAGTGTTGCTTGAATTACGAAGTAGATAGTTACTGCGACGAGCAAAAAGATTTTCCGCCTAAACAAAGTTTGCACACCGAGGAGGGTGAATATGCTTTCATTAAATCGGATGTTTTTAAACGCATTTATTGGTACACGCTCAATTCAAAAGCGCCATCGGGTCAGATTGGTGTGCCGGTTAACAGGGTAAAAAGCATCATTAGCATGAACCGCAAGGGGCAAAAGCCCGAAAAATTGCTCGATGCACTTGCGCTCGATAATAAAAAGCCGGTAGAAGCACATACTTACAGCAATGTTGTTGGGCAAGACAGCCTTACCCGCTTCGATAAACCTAAAGATGACGGCAATCGTAAACGCAATTTCCAAAAGCGACGCAACAGGCCTGCAGGGCAGCAAAAACAACAGCAATCCGAAGGCGATCAAAATCGTCAGTCGCAAGGGAACCGCCGTTACAACGGGCCACGCAATAACAACGATAGTCGTAACGAGAACAACCGTAATAACGAGAACCGTAACAATGAGGCGGGAAACAACAGCCGAAACAATCGAAATAACCGCAATTTTAGAGGTAAACGAAACAGTAGGCCAGGCAACGATAATGCCAATAATAATTAGTAGTTTTTTAAGATGATAATTAATAAACCAAAAAACATATTGAAATATTTTTTAGTGGGTGTTTTATTTATGCTTATTACTACTGGCTGCGACAAAAACAGGGTTTATGAGCAATACCTTTCGGTTGATAGTGCCGGCTGGCATAAAGACTCGCTCTTGGTCTTCGATTTCGAAATTGATAACAGCAATCAAGCTTATAACTTGTTATTGAATGTGCGTAATATTGAGGCATACTCATATAGTAATTTATGGTTGTTTGCCGATATTATTGCTCCCGATTCAACATCGGTACGCGATACGCTTGAATATACTTTGGCATATCCTAACGGGAAATGGACCGGGCAAGGAGCCAGTGGCGTTTATAACAATAGTTTTGTGTTTCGTTCTAATGTGTTTTTTCCTGTTCAGGGTAATTATCGGTTTGTAATTCAACAAGCCATGCGCAACGATATGCTCAAGGGAATTACCAATATTGGATTAAGGATTGAAAAAAAGCAATAAAAAGTGGGAAAGAATAAACTGTCGAAATTTGCCGACATGGCAGAATTTGAAAACGTACTTCAGGTAGCTTATCACAATATCGAAAATAACGATCACCCGATCAAGGGCAACTGGAATACCGATTTTTTTAAAAATAATCAGAAAATTGTTCTCGAATTAGGCTGTGGTAAAGGCGAATACACCACCGGGCTTGCCGAAACCGATCCCTTAAAGAATTACATAGGTATTGATATAAAAGGTGCCCGCATGTGGAAAGGTGCCGAGTATGCCCTTCGGAACCAATTGAAAAATGTCGCTTTTTTGCGTACTCATATCGAAATGTGTCCCCAGTTTTTTGCCCCCAACGAAGTGAGTGAAATATGGCTCACTTTTCCCGATCCGCAAATGAAAAAGGTTCGGAAAAGGCTTACTTCAACCCGTTTTATCGAATTATATCGTAGGTTTTTGGCTCCCGGTGGGGTAGTGCACCTAAAAACCGATAGCAACTTTCAATACCGTTACACTTTGGAAATGGCACGTGCAAATGGCTTTGAAATATTGTTGAAATTGACGATATTTATGCTGGCACAGAAATTGATCCGATACTTAACATTAAAACATATTACGAAAAGCAATGGATTGCTCGTGGGTTAAGCATTAAATACTTGAGCTTTGTGCCTCACAATAACATTTTAATTGAACCCGATGTTGATATTGAGCCCGATACTTACCGAAGCTTTGGACGAGGTGCACTTACGGTCGATTAATTGCAACATTAAAACTTAATTCGATGAAAAAAAATTACCACCTTTTATTGATCTTGATAATTGCAGTTATTAGTGCTTGCTCGGTTGGGCAGTCGGCTTTTAACAAAGGGAATTATTACGATGCAACGCTAAAAGCAGTTAGGCATTTGCGCAAAAAACCCGACTCAGAAAAAGCTTTGGCATTAATTCAGAAAAGTTATCCAATGGCTTTGGAGTATCATCAGCAGCGTGTTGAGGCCTTGGGGCGCTCAAATGAACCCAATAAATTTATGAAGATAGTTGATGAGTACGCTGTTATGAACCGTATGGCCGATGAAATTACCCGTTGTCCGGCTGCGCTCGAAGCGGTTAAGCCTGTGGTTTATTTTCACGATCAGCAAAATAAAGCCGAACAAATGGCAATCGATGAGCAGTTTGGACAAGCAATGGCAATGCTCGAAACCCAAAATGTTGACGACGCGCGGGCTGCATACAAACGCTTTCAGTGGATTAAAAAAAGAAGCCCAAATTACCCCGATATCGACAGCCAGTTAGCAATGGCTAGGGATATGGGTACATTAAAAGTTGTTGTTGAAAGCCTTCCGGTAAAAAACATGAACTATCGGGTCGATTCTCGTGTGTTTTATGTTCGTTTGTACGATCAGTTGTCGAATAATGCAACGAGTAATTTCTTGAAATTTTACCAGCCACATGTAGCCGAGGAGTTGCATATTAGTCCCCACGAAGTAGTTAAAGTACACTTTCTTGAATTCAATATCGAAGCATTGCACGAAACCTCAAGGGTACAGGAATTTGTTAGCGATAGTATCGAAATCGGTACTTATACCGATAGTAATGGTAATGAGTTTCCGGTTTTGGGAACGGTTAAGGCAAAGGCTGAAGTTTTTGATCAGGAGCTTCGTTCCAAGTTATTGTTGCAAATCGATATTACCGATTTCAGAACAGGTGAAATTATTCAAAGCCGTAAATTTCCGTCGGATTATGTATGGCATAACAAATGGGCAATGTTTAATGGCGATGAACGTGCTTTGCCTGTTGAGATACTTAAGATGACCAAAAATAAGCAGCAAAACCCACCCGAACCTCAAGAAATGTTCTTATTAACAAGCGACAGGGTATTTGCTAACGCTTCGTCGTTTTTAAAATCGTATTATAAATACTAATTAACTGTACTAACTTTTAGGTAGATTTTGTAGTCGGCTAATTCTATTACTTGCTCATTGTCATATAGGTAAGGCATAACTTCAACAATACTTAAGTTGTAGCCTTCAAAATCGACAGTAAGGCCAGTTATGCTTTTGTTATAGCTCAATTCAATATTTTTGAATTCGCCGTTGTAGTACATTTCTAATTCAAGATCGACATTGCCCGAGTGGTCGCAAACAACTCCTATGGGGCATCGCTTGTCCGAAACCGATATAAGTTTGATAATTAAATTGTTGTCGATTCTGAGTAGTTCGTTCGATACCAGTTCGAATTCGCCTTCTTGTAAATCGTAAAGTTGTGTAAAGTTATTGTTGTTACACCCCAAGAACAAAATAACCAACATTACTATTCCTGTAGTTCGTCGTAGTAATTCCATGCTTAATCAATTGTTTTCCCCTGTTCGTCAAAAATAAGAATAAAAAATCGAATAGAATGCGATATTTTCAGGAAAAAATTGTATAAGTGCAAAATGTGGTTTTTTGAATGCGATTGTTGCAGAGCTTTTTAGCCTTACGAAAGCTTGTTTTTGTAGTCGTTGTAATCAAATTCGCGAACAAGGGTAAAGCCTTTTGTTTCGTTCCATTTACCTATTGATGGATGTTTCACTCCGTTAAAAAAGGTTGTTTTAACCATGGTGTAGTGGATCATGTCATCAAAAATAATTTTGTCGCCTATTTGAAGTTCTTTGTCAAACGACCAAAATCCGACATAATCGCCCGAGAGGCATGAGTTTCCGCCCATTCGGTAAGTTGGTTTTCCATCAATGGGGTCGAAATGGCTGCCAATAATTTTTGGTTTGTAGGGCATTTCGAGGCAGTCGGGCATGTGCGCGGCAAACGATACATCAAGCATTGCGGTTTTGATGCCTTTGTTTTCCACAATATCGAGCACTGTTGATATCAGATAGCCGGTTTGCCAGGCAAAAGCGCTGCCGGGTTCAAGTATTACCTCAAGGCCTGTGCGTTGTTTAAAATCGACGAGCAAATTAATAAGATGTTCAACATCGTAATCCTTGTGGGTCATTAAATGGCCACCGCCCATGTTCACCCATTTAATTTGATCGAAGTATTTGCCGAATTTAGCCTCGAAGGCTTTGAGTGTTTTTTCGAGGTCGAACGATTTAGATTCACAAAGTGTGTGAAAATGCAGCCCTTCTATTTCTGCAGGTAATGTTTCGGGCAATTGCAATGCGATTACGCCCAGCCGCGAGCCCGGAGCGCAGGGGTTGTATAGCTCGGTTTCTACCTCCGAGAATTCGGGGTTAACACGCAACCCTTGCGAGATTCTTTTTTCAACTTTCTTTATAAATGGCTGAAAATGCTCGAATTGAGTAAGTGAATTGAAGGTGATATGGCTTGAGCAACGAACAATTTCAGGAAAATCGTTGTCGGAATAAACCGGTGCATAAGTATGTGCCGGAGTTCCAAATTCTTCGAAAGCCAGCAATGCTTCGTTAAGCGAACTAGCGGTTGTTGAGCCAATGTATTGCTTTACGATAGGGAAAACGCTCCACATGGCAAAGCCTTTGAATGCCATTATTATATCAATACCAGCCCTTTGTTTAACCGATTTTATAAGCTTGAGGTTTTTCTCGAGCAAAGCTTCGTCAATTACGAAACAAGGCGATGGTATTTTTGAAAAATCGACAGGCATTGTTAAAGCGATTTTATTTGCGCTGCAATTTCGTTGTAAGTTATTTCGCCAACAGGGCAAAGTGGTAGCCTGAGTATATTTTCGATGTATTTCATTTGGTGAAGTGCCGCTTTTACGCCTGCGGGGTTGCCTTCAACAAACAAAAGGTTGATCAGATCGGCATATTTTTGTTGCAGTACTTTTGCTTCGGGGTCTTTTTGTAATGCTTTGTTTGCTAGTTCAACAACTTGAGCAGGAAAAGCATTGGCCATAACCGAAATAACGCCGTTGCCACCAACCTGAGCAATGGGTTCAATCATTGCATCGTCGCCGCTAAGTACCAAAAATTCGTCGGGTGTATTGTCTATTATGTTTTTGATTTGTTTTATGTCACCCGAAGCTTCTTTGATGCCAATAAATTTTTTGGAGTCGTTAGCCAGTCGAAGTGTAGTTTCGCTGCTGAGGTTAACACCGGTTCGTGAAGGTACATTGTATAAGATAATGGGTACAGGACAAACTTGTGCTAATGCCATAAAATGTCGGTATAGCCCTTCTTGTGTGGGTTTGTTGTAGTAAGGTACAACCGAAAGGATTGCATCAATGCCGTCGAAGTTAGCCGATTTAATATGGGCGATTACTTCGGCAGTATTGTTGCCGCCAAAACCTACCATAAGAGGGAGGCGTTTATTGTTTCGGCTTTTTACAAAGTTATAAACCTGATGCCTTTCTTCGTGGCTAAGTGTAGCTGTTTCGGCGGTTGTGCCTAAGGCAACAATAAAATTAATACCATTGCTGATTTGGTATTCAACTGTTTGGTCTAAAGCATCAAAATCGATCGATAAATCGTTGCTTTTAAACGGTGTGATTAATGCCGGTCCGGTGCCTTTAAATAAATGCTCCATACATTATTGGGTTGAGTTAAATCTCGTAATTGTTTCAAGTATTTGTTTTAAAAATGTCTTTATGTCAATGTTTTGGTGTTTGATGATGAGGTCGTAAACGCTTGTGTTTTTGTTGGCGCTTACTTTAAACCGAGCTGCCGATTTTGCACAAATATATTCAATTGTATCGTTTTTTTCACTGTTGAGGTCAATTAGCACGTCAAAACATTTGCTGGTAAACCATTCTGTTCGGCTTTTTAATGGCAAGCCAAGCCAATTTTTGTCAGAATGGTAAAGCACTGTATCGTTATTTTCTTTGGGTCTTTTGCCGGTCTCAAATTTTAGAATATCGACCGATACTGCTTGTCCGAAGATGTTTTTTATTGTTTGGGCAGTATCTTCTTGATTTGTAATGGCTCCAATGGTTTTTATTTGTTCTTTAATAGGAAAAACAATGGTTCTACTGACGTTTCTTAACGACGATTCAATAATTGCATTGCGCATTTTGAGTTTCAACCATTTTATCATGTTCTGCAAATTTACCTAAAGTTTGCCATTATAAATAATTGTTAAATGTAAATTTACTTTTTTGAATTACATAAAAATAGGATGCCCGATATAAACGAACATCCTATTTGCGGATAAAAAATCCAATGTTTTTGTGTGATGAATGTTGATTGTTATTATTCAGGCGAAATTGCTTCAACCGGACAAACTTCGGCACATGAACCACAGTCAGTGCATAGCTCAGGGTCAATAACGTAGATATCGCCTTCAGAAATTGCTTCAACCGGACACTCATCTATGCAGGTGCCACATGCAATACATTCATCAGAAATAACGTAAGCCATAATTTTTAAATTTTATTAATATCATAAATTTGAGAGCAAAAGTAACAAGTTATTTTAAAAATCAAACCTATATTTATCGCAGTTTTGCATTAATAACATAAAATCAAAATTGCGATGGGTGAGAACTTCTTGATAGCCTTTTTGTTGACATTGTTTGCAGGCCTCTCTACCGGTATTGGCAGTGCTTTGGCTTTCTTTACCAAAACAACAAATACTAAATTGCTGTCTTACATCCTTGGTTTGTCGGCTGGTGTTATGATTTATGTTTCGTTTGTCGAAATATTTCCGTCGGCTATGGATGAATTCATGAATAAGTTTACTGAGAAGAAGGCAATTTTACTTACAATCGTATCATTCTTTGGTGGTATGCTTATAATTACTCTGATCGACAAGTTTATCCCTTCGGCCGAAAACCCTCACGAAGTTCGAACTGTTGAAGATATGGGCAATCCAACCAAAGAAAAGAATTACAAAAAGCTTCACCGTATGGGCATAATGACAGCTATTGCTGTAGCCATTCACAACTTTCCCGAAGGTATTGCAACTTTCATGTCGGCTTTAAACGATCCAACAGTAGGTATTGCTATTGCAGTGGCTATTGCTATTCACAACATTCCCGAGGGCATTGCCATTTCGGTACCCTTGTATTTTGCTACAGGTAATCGCCGTAAGGCTTTCATTTATTCATTTTTATCGGGTATTGCCGAACCTGTTGGAGCTTTTCTGGCTTATGTATTGTTGATGCCTTTCCTTACACATCATAATTCAGGGGTGGTTTTAGGCATTATTCTGGCCGCTGTGGCAGGCATTATGGTTTTTATTTCGCTCGACGAACTTTTGCCTACGGCCGAGGAATACGGCGAGCACCATATTTCAATTTATGGTGTTGTAAGTGGTATGCTCATTATGGCATTCAGCCTACTGCTTTTGGCTTAAAATTTATTTAAACGTTTTGCCTTTTTTAAAATTGTGATGATAAAACAGCAACAGCAATCAAAAATACTTTGGCCAATTTTACTAACAACCATGTTCGCTTCGTTTATGAACCCGTACATGTTGGCTGCTGTAAACATTTCGCTACCCCATATTCAGGATCAGTTTGCTTGTAGTGCCAAAACCTTAAGCTGGGTAAGTAATTCATTTTTATTGGCCAATGCCATAGTTTTATTACCCGTTAGCCGTGCTGCCGATATCTGGGGGAGGGTTAGGTTTTTTAAAATCGGCTTGTATATTTTTGCTTTGTTTTCTCTATTGTCGGGTTTAAGCAATAGTGTTGGCATGTTGTTATCGATGAGGGTTTTTCAAGGTGCTGGTGCAGCGTTGATGCACGTTACAGGTGTGGCAATAATTACCGAATGCTATCCGCCCAATAAAAGGGGGTATGCCTTAGGATTGAATATTGGAGCTGTTTATGCAGGGCTATCAATGGGACCATTTTTAGGCGGAATTATTACTCAAATTGGTGGCTGGTCGTTGGTTTTCTTGTCGGTTGTTCCTTTGGCTCTTATAACAATTGTGTTATCGCATGTGAATTTGCGCAATGTTAATATTGCAAAAAATCATGGTGCATTCGACCTTAAAGGTAGTTTTTTGTATGCTATTTCAATCTTTCTTTTCATTTATGGCGGAGGAAGAATTGATGAAATGCAAGGTATTGTACTGTTCTTTGTTGGATTGTTGATGTTCTTGTTTTTTTATCTTTTCGAAAAGAAAAACCTGAATCCAATTCTAAATGTCCAGCTTTTAATATCGAATCGTAAGTTTACTTATTCGAATATTGCTGCATTTATTCATTATTCTTCAACATTTGGAGTGAGCTTTATTTTGAGCTTGTATTTGCAATTTGCCAAAGGCTTAAGCCCTGCACAAGCTGGTACGATTTTATTGGCCCAACCGCTGGTTATGGTTTTTACCGCCCCTTTTACCGGACGGCTTAGCGATAAAATAAACCCTGCCTATTTGGCTTCGGCCGGTTTGATGGTAACTTTTATGGCTTTAGTAGGCATGGCCTTTTTCAGTTTGCAATCGTCGATAGCATACATTGTTGTATTGTTGGCATTGTTAGGTTTAGGTTTTGGCTTGTTTACATCGCCCAATACCAATTCGGTAATGAGCGCGGTTGATAAAAAGCATTACGGCATTGCATCGGGCATAAATGCGACCATGCGCGTGTTTGGTCAAACCTTAAGCAAGAGGATAGTAACATGAGAAGCTACAATG
>DAOSWJ010000114.1:0-9098 GCA_035380005.1 Prolixibacteraceae bacterium
CCCGAAAACATATCGAGCAGGCCAAGCAGCCCATCTTGAGTTTGTGCTTTAAGGGCACCTAACTGAGCCGGGTCGAGGCCGGGCAATACAACAAACGAACCTAAGCGGTAAATAAGGATAAAAAACAATGTTATCCCTATCCTGTTGCGGAGGTCTTCGATTTTATAAATATTCTTTAGGGTTTCGATTAACTTCTTCATGAGTTAATTTATTTGTGGTTATTGGTTAAATAACCTCGGTTGTACCTTCTAATTTTTCAATAGCTTCTTTTGCACTTTTCGAAAAAGCATGTGCTTTAACGTTCAGTTTAGCAGTGAGCGAGCCAACACCTAAAATTTTCACTTTATCGTTTTTCGAAATCAAACCGTTTTCGGCAAGGAACTGTAGATCGATGTCGGTAACGTTATGTTTTTCAACCAAACTTTGAAGTGTTTTAAGGTTAATGGCTTTGTATTCTACCCTGTTAAAGTTTTTAAAACCAAATTTGGGTACTACACGTTGAATAGGCATTTGTCCACCTTCGAAACCAATTTTTTTGGAATAACCTGATCTCGATTTTTGTCCTTTGTGACCACGAGTAGCAGTACCACCGTGCCCTGAACCTTGTCCGCGTGCTATCCTTTTCTTACTGTGTGTTGCCCCTTCTGCGGGTTTCAACTTACTGAGATCCATATCTTTCGTTTTATTTAAGATTAGATTTCTTCAACCTTAATCAAATGATTCATTTTATTCACCATTCCCATGATCGATGGGCTAGCTTCATGTTCTACCGAACTGTTGAGTTTGTTTAAGCCTAAAGCTTCTAAAATAAGCTTCTGGCGTTTGGTAGAACCAATTTTGCTTTTTACGAGCGTGATCTTGATTTTAGCCATAATTATCCTTTAAATACTTTATCAAGTGAAACTCCACGTTGTTCGGCCACAGTATAGGCATCGCGCAATTCGAGTAAAGCATTGAAAGTTGCTTTAACCAAGTTATGCGGGTTCGACGATCCTTTTGATTTTGCGAGGATGTCGTGTACGCCAACACTTTCGAGTACAGCACGCATAGCACCACCAGCTTTTACTCCGGTACCGTGCGATGCAGGCTTAAGGAACACACGTGCACCGCCAAATTTGGCAAGTTGCTCGTGAGGTATTGTACCATTTATAACAGGAACTTTTACCAGGTTCTTTTTTGCGGCTTCGACACCTTTTGAAATAGCGGTGGTAACTTCGCTTGCTTTGCCAAGTCCCCAACCTACTATACCATCTTCGTTACCTACAACAACAATTGCAGAGAAACTGAAGGTGCGACCCCCTTTTGTAACTTTGGTAACACGGTTAATTGCTACTAACCGGTCTTTTAATTCCAAATCGCTGGTTCTTACTTTCTTAATATTTCCTGACATAATTTCTAGAATTTAAGGCCTCCCTCGCGGGCTGCTTCAGCAATTGATTTAACTCTACCGTGGTATAAATACCCGTTACGGTCGAAAACTACTTCTTCGATATTTACTGCTTTAGCCTTTTCGGCGATCAGTTTTCCAACTAATGCTGCCTGTTCAATTTTGTTTACTTTGGCTGTAGCAATATCGTTTTCTTTAGAAGAGGCGGCAGCTAAAGTTACGCCTGAAATATCGTCGATAAGTTGGGCATAAATTTGCTTATTGCTCCTGAACACGCTCAAACGTGGTCGTTCGGCAGTGCCTTTAACCACTTTGCGGATCCTCTTCTTAATCCTGTATCTTCTTGCTTGCTTTGTTAAAGCCATGATTTTTACTATTAAAACGTTATTTTGCAGATGCAGACTTACCGGCTTTGCGCCTGATAACTTCACCGTTGAACTTGATACCTTTTCCTTTGTAAGGTTCGGGCATACGGAACGACCTGATTTTGGCAGCGATGTGCCCCAACAATTGTTTGTCGTAACTTTTGAGGGTTACGGTTGGGTTGCTACGTTTATCAGTAACTGCTTCAACTTTAACTTCGGGAGGAAGCTGTAAGTAGATGTGGTGTGAGTAGCCCAATACAAGGTCGAGTAATTGACCTTGGTTTTCGGCACGGTATCCAACGCCAACAAGTTCGAGTTTGATTTCGAAACCTTTCGACACACCAACAACCATGTTGTTAATGAGTGAACGGTACAATCCGTGTAATGAACGGTGTTTTTTCGAATCGCTCGGACGGTTTACGATTACTTGGTTACCTTCTACTTTCACATCGATTTCAGGATCCACCTTTTGTGAGAGTTCACCAAGCGGCCCTTTAACGGTCACAGTGTTATCATCGGCTATGCTAATGTTAACCCCGCCCGGAATCTCGATGGGTAATTTTCCTATCCTTGACATCGTTTTATTCCTCCTTTATTAATATACGTAACATAATACTTCGCCACCAACATTGAAATCGCGTGCTTCTTTGTCGGTGATTACACCTTTCGATGTAGATAATATCGCTATACCTAAACCATTAAGTACGCGAGGGATATTGTTTGTATCACAATATCTGCGTAAACCTGGTTTACTAATTCGTTTTAACGATTTAATTGCAGGTATGCCGGTTTCGGGATGGTACTTCAAAGCGATTTTGATACTACCTTGATAATTTACATCGTCTTCGAATTTATAATTAAGGATAAAACCTTTTTCCTTAAGGATTTTGGTCATTTCCTTTTTTAAATTCGAAGCAGGTATATCAACAACTTTGTGACCTGCTTTAACGGCATTCCTCAACCTGGTCAAATAATCTGAGATTGGATCAGTCATTGTCCTTTAATTTTAAAATTACCAACTTGCTTTTTTAACTCCTGGAATAAGACCAGAGGCTGCCATTTCCCTAAAATTAATACGGCTGATTCCGAATTGTCTCATATAACCTTTTGGCCTTCCGGTAAGCTTGCAACGGTTGTGCAGCCTTACAGGCGAAGCATTTTTAGGTAATTTTTGCAATCCTTCATAATCGCCTTTTGCTTTAAGTTCGGCACGTTTTGCGGCGTATTTGTCCACAAGTTTTGCGCGCTTAACCTCACGGGCTTTCATTGATTCTTTAGCCATAGTGTATTAATTTTTGTCTTTTTTAAACGGCAATCCAAATTCACGCAACAAAGCATACGCTTCTTCATCGGTTTTAGCTGTAGTCACAAAAGTGATGTTCATACCGGTGATTTTGTTTACTTTGTCGATCACAATTTCAGGAAAAATGATTTGTTCAGCAATACCTAAAGTGTAGTTGCCACGTCCATCGAGTTTATTATCGATTCCTTTAAAGTCGCGAATACGCGGCAAAGAAATTACGATTAAACGCTCGAGGAATTCATACATGCGCTGCCTGCGTAGAGTAACACGTACGCCGATAGGCATTTTTTTCCTGAGTTTAAAATTAGAAATATCCTTACGGGAAAGTGTTTGTACCGCTTTTTGACCGGCAATGTTGGTCATTTCTTCGGTTGCTACTTCGATAATTTTTTTATCGGCAGTAGCAGCTCCTAACCCTTGGTTGAGTACAATTTTCTCGAGACGAGGTACTTGCATTACGGATTTGTATCCGAATTCTTTCATAAGTGCAGGTACAACTTCTTCTTTGTATTTCTGTTGAAGTGTAGGTACGAATTCCATTACTTGATCTCCTCTCCTGATTTTTTAGAATAACGAACTAATTTTCCGTCGGGACCCGGTCGGCGGCCAATGCGAGTAGCTTGTCCGGTTTTTGGATCAACCAACATAAGGTTGGAGATGTGTACAGGAGCTTCTTGCTCGATAATCCCACCTTGTGGGTTAGCAGCATTTGGCTTGGTGTGTTTTTTCACCATGTTAACTCCTTCCACAATAGCACGGTTGGTTTTACGAATTACTTCGAGTACCTTACCTTTCTGGCCGTTCGAGTTGCCATTGATAACAACTACGTTATCGCCTTTTTTGATATGTAACTTTTTCTGCATTGCTTCTGATTTTCAATTATAACACTTCAGGAGCAAGAGAAACAATTTTCATGTAACCGTCGCGTAGTTCGCGGGCAACTGGCCCGAAAATACGAGTTCCACGAATTTCTCCTGCATTGTTTAAAAGGACAACTGCGTTGTCGTCGAAGCGAATGTAAGAACCATCGGCGCGACGTACTTCTTTTTTGGTACGTACTACCACTGCTTTCGAAACGGTACCTTTTTTCACACCGCCCGATGGCAATGCGCTTTTAACGGTTACCACAACGGTGTCGCCCAATGAAGCATAGCGTCGTTTTGTACCTCCAAGTACTCTGATAACTAAAACTTCTTTAGCTCCACTATTGTCTGCTACAGAACATCTACTTTCTTGCTGTATCATGGTTACTTAGCTCTTTCAATAATTTCTACCAATCGCCATCCTTTGTTTTTACTTAAAGGACGGGTTTCCATAATTCTCACGGTATCGCCTTCGTTGCAATCGTTTTTTTCGTCGTGGGCATAAAATTTTGAAGTCTTATTTACGAATTTTCCATAAATAGGATGCTTCACTTTACGCTTTTCGGCAACTACGATGGTTTTGTCCATTTTGTTGCTGACTACAACACCGATACGTTCTTTCCTGAGGTTTCTTGTATTTTCCATCGTGATTGAATAATTACTTGTTCTCAGTTAACTGACGTTGACGCATTTCGGTATTTAACCTGGCAATATTTTTGCGTGCCTCTTTTAATAACATTGGGTTATCGAGAGGTGATACTGCATGGTTAAGCCTCATGCGAGTGAGCTTTTCCTTCTCCGCATCGATGCGTTCGGCGATCTCTTTTGTTGTTAACTCTTTTATTTCCGAATTTTTCATCAGTATAATAATTTAAATGTGCTGATGTTAATCACTATTCGCTAGCTGCTGAAGACTCAACATAATCGCGTCGAACTACAAATTTTGTAGTAACGGGCAGCTTTTGGGCTGCTAAACGGAGTGCTTCTTTAGCCAATTCGTAGGGTACCCCTTCGGCTTCTATAATGATGCGACCTGGCGTAACAGGTGCAACAAAAGCTTCTGGTGCTCCCTTACCCTTACCCATACGTACCTCTGCAGGTTTTTTAGTAATGGGCTTGTCAGGGAAGATGCGGATCCATATTTGTCCTTGCCTTTTCATGTGCCTGGTAACAGCAACACGAGCGGCCTCGATTTGGCGTCCAGTGATCCATGACTCCTCGAGTGACTTTATCCCAAAAGATCCGAATGCGAGTTGATTGCCACGTTGGGCATTCCCCTTCATTTTTCCCTTTTGTACTCTTCTGAATTTTGTTTTCTTAGGTTGTAACATCCTTAATCAAAATTTAAGGTTATTTACTTTTCTTTCTACGGTTTGCACGAGGATTTCCCGGACGTGCATTGCTTTCGCTTTTGAGGCCTACATTAGGTGAAAGGTCGCGTTTACCATATACTTCACCTTTGCAGATCCACACTTTCACACCTAGCAGCCCAGTCTTGGTAAGAGCCTCAGCTAACGCATAGTCGATATCCGACCTGAGTGTGTGAAGTGGAGTACGTCCATCCTTGTACATTTCCGACCTTGCCATTTCGGCACCGTTCAAGCGTCCAGAAACCAGCACCTTGATTCCTTCTGCACCCATTCTCATGGTTGAAGCAATGGCCATTTTAACGGCACGTCGGTAGGCAATTTTGCCTTCTACCTGGCGGGCAATGTTGTTGGCAACGATTTGGGCGTCCATTTCGGGGCGCTTAATCTCGAAGATGTTGATTTGTACTTCTTTCGAAGTAATTTTTTTCAACTCTTCTTTAAGCTTATCGACTTCCTGTCCACCCTTTCCAATAATAATACCGGGTCGCGAGGTATGAACTGTAATCGTGATAAGCTTTAGGGTACGTTCGATAATAATCCTCGACACACTGGCTTTAGCCAAACGTGCGTTAAGGTATTTACGTAGTTTATAATCTTCTACAAGCTTATCGCCGTAATCATTCCCACCGAACCAGTTGGAATCCCATCCTCTGATGATTCCTAAGCGATTTGCAATCGGATTAGTTTTCTGTCCCATGTATTACTATTTAAAGGTTATTCGGTTACAGGATTTTTGCTATCCAAATAAATTGTTACGTGATTTGAGCGTTTGCGGATACGGTGTGCGCGGCCTTGTGGAGCCGGTTGAATCCTTTTTAACATACGACCCGAATCAACGAATATTCTTGAAACAATTAAATTGTTATCTTCTAAACGTTCTTCTTCGTTTTTAGCTTGCCAGTTAGCTATTGCCGAAAGCAACAGTTTTTCTACTTTGCGCGAAGCTTCTTTCGAAGAGAATTTAAGCACATCGAGAGCTTTGTTTACTTCCATTCCACGTATCATGTCGGCTACCAAGCGCATTTTGCGCGGCGATGTAGGACAGTCACGAAGAATAGCGAAGTATTGTTGTTTCTTCTCTTCTTTGCGCTGATTTGCTGTATTTCTTTTTCTTGCACCCATTGTTTTAACTTTAAAATGATTTTAACAATTCACGCATTAACGTTTGTTACCTGCGTGTCCCCTGTATGTACGGGTTGGTGCAAACTCACCCAATTTATGACCTACCATGTTTTCTGTGATATAAACCGGTATGAATTTGTTACCGTTGTGGACAGCAATTGTGTGTCCAACCATATCAGGAGAAATCATTGATGCACGGGACCATGTTTTAACAACGCTTTTCTTGCCAGCTTCATTCATGGCATCGATTTTCTTCAAAAGCTTGATGCTGATAAAAGGTCCTTTTTTCAATGAACGACTCATACTACTTAGCTTTTACAAATTATTTTTTACGTTTTTCCAATATGTACTTGCTGGATTGCTTTTTCGGATGACGTGTTTTGTATCCTTTAGCCAACAATCCCTTGCGCGAACGTGGGTGTCCACCCGAAGAACGTCCTTCGCCACCACCCATTGGGTGATCAACAGGGTTCATTGCTACACCACGAACACGTGGACGACGTCCTAACCAGCGTGAACGACCGGCTTTACCCGAGCGTTCGAGGTTGTGTTCAGTGTTTCCAACAGTACCTACAGTTGCTTTGCAGGTTGTGAGTACCATGCGTGATTCTCCTGAAGGTAACTTCAGAATTGCATACTTTCCATCGCGGGAAAGTAGCTGTGCATAAGTTCCAGCGCTTCGAGCCATAATACCACCTTGACCAGGTTTGAGCTCAATGTTGTGCACTAAGGTACCAAGAGGAATCTTGGCAAGTGGCAGGGCGTTTCCAATCTCGGGTGCCACATCGGCTCCCGAAACTACAGTTTGACCAGCTTTTAAGCCATTGGGAGAAAGGATGTACCTTTTTTCGCCATCGGCATAAACCAACAATGCGATACGTGCACTGCGGTTAGGATCATACTGTATTGATTCAACTTTAGCTTCAACACCGTCTTTATTTCTTTTGAAATCGATGATACGGTATTTACGCTTGTGCCCCCCACCTATATACCTCATTGTCATCCGACCTTGGTTGTTACGACCACCGGTCTTCTTAATGGGCTCCAACAATGATTTTTCAGGTGTTGACTCTGTAATGGTGTCAAAGGCGCCAATTATTTTGTGCCTTTGCCCAGGTGTTACAGGTTTTAATTTACGTACTGCCATATTTTTTAAATATTGCTATAGAAATCTATTGTTTGTCCTTCGCTTAAAGTGATGATGGCTTTTTTGAAGCCTTTGGTTTTTCCTTTTTGAACACCACTTTTTGTATAACGGGTTTTGGTTTTGCCACCATATACCATGGTGTTAACCGACTCAACATCAACATCGTACAAGCGTTTAATTGCTGCTTTTATTTGGAATTTGGTTGCGCGGCGGTCTACAACAAAGCCATAACGGTTCAACTTTTCAGTTTGAGCCGTCATTTTTTCAGTTACCAATGGTTTTAATATAATGTCCATTTTTTCTTAATTAATTGTTAAACACACCTTCGATTTTCTCCAACGAACCTTCGACCAAAACAAGCGACGAAGCATTTAAAATATCGTAAGTAGTTAATTCTGATGCGATTACAACCTTAACACCCTTTAAATTTCTGGATGACAAATATATGTTTTTATTTGTATCCGATAAAACAATCAACAACTTTTTATCGTTAATTTTCAGATTATTCTGAATATTGATGATTGCTTTTGTTTTTGGTGTTTCAAAGTCGAATGCTTCTACTACAATAATGCTGTTGTCTTTTGCTTTATAGCTTAATGCCGATTTACGGGCCAACTGCTTTACTTTTTTGTTCAATTTGAAACCATAGTTTCTTGGACGTGGACCAAACACGCGGCCACCACCACGGAATACGGGTGATTTTAAGCTACCTGCACGTGCAGTACCGGTACCTTTTTGGCGTTTGATTTTGCGTGTACTTGCTGCAATTTCGCCACGTTCTTTTGATTTATGTGTTCCCTGACGTTGATTGGCCAAATATTGCTTTACATCGAGATAGATGGCATGATCGTTTGGCTCAATCCCGAAAATTTGGTCGTTAAGGCTTACCTTTTTTCCGGTTTCTTTTCCTTCGATATTTAATACATTCAATTCCATTACTTCCAAATAATTAAGTATGAACCTTTGGCTCCGGGAACCGATCCTTTCACCACTAACAAATTATTCTCAGGAATTACCTTCAAAACCTCGAGGTTTTCAATAGTCACTTTGTGACCACCATCGCGACCGGCCATGCGCATTCCTTTGAATACCCTCGAAGGGTACGACGAAGCACCTAGCGAACCTGGTGCGCGCAAGCGGTTGTGCTGGCCGTGTGTTGCATCGTTAACGCCCCTAAAGTTGTGACGTTTAACTACACCTTGAAAGCCTTTACCTTTGGTTGTTCCTGTTACTGTTACCCATGGGGTTTCAGTAAACATATCGACAGTAAGTGTGTCGCCTAAACTAACTTCTTCTTCGAAAGGGTCAACTTCTAAAACAATTTTTTTCGGGCTTGTACCTGCTTTTTTAAAGTGTCCAAATTCGGCTTTGGTTGCATGCTTCTCTTTCTTTTCAGCATAGCCTATTTGTACTGCAGAGTACCCATCGGTTTCTTCGGTTTTCACCTGAGTAACCACACATGGGCCAGCCTCGATCACAGTGCATGGGATGTTTTTCCCCTCAACACTGAATACGGATGTCATTCCGATTTTTTTTCCAAT
>DAOSWJ010000115.1:0-1445 GCA_035380005.1 Prolixibacteraceae bacterium
TAAGAGTGTATGGTGTTAATGGACAGTTGATTGTACAAAGCGATTTTCAAAACGAAATGCATTGTATTTTTTATGTTGAGGAAAGTAAAAACAACTTACTTTTGTTTGAGATAAAAGGAGAGAATTTTCGGAAGGTTTTTAAGCAATACATACCTTAGGGATATAAAAAATAGACTTGATTAAGCTTTATGGGAGACAAAAAGAAAACAACAAAGGGGATACAAAATCGTTTAGGAATTTTTCCTGAATGGTTTTTATGGTTGGGAACAGCATTTTTAGCAATTGGGGTATTGGCTACCTACTTGTATTTTTATGGTGGTAAACCCGATTTTTTTGAAACAAAAATTTTTGCTGTTTATACATCGTACATTAAAACCCGGTATTTTGTTTGGGCACAAACCAACTTGCTTGACGAAATTGGTGGTGTTTTTTCACTAATTGGTTTATTTTTTATGGGTTTTGCCAGGGTTAAAACCGAAACTGCGCAGATTAATGCTATGCGCATAAAATCGTTACTGCAAGCAGTTGTCATTACGGTATTTGCTTGGATTTTAGTTTTTGCTTTCGTTTACGGGTGGCCAATTTTTATTGCATCCACTTTTGTTTTTTATTTGTTTCTTTTGCTTAACTTTGTCATATTCAGGGTGAAATATCTACTATACAAAAACCATTAATTCATTATTTCTATGAAAAATCTGTTTCCTTTAATAATGTTGTTGGCTGTATCAGCTTTTACGGCCTGTTCGTCGTTCGATTTCTCCAATTCCGAATTGGGAGGTCAGCAGTCGCCCATGGGCGAAGTTGGTAATGAATATACTGTTTCAATTCCTTTTTCGGGGGTAGAAAATGCCAGCGCTATTGTTACTGAGCTCGAAGATGGCATTTCAACCATTTCGTATTCGGCAAAAATTACCAATCCTAAATTACTTCAAATTGTTGAGGGGATGTCGGATGTTACTATTAACAACGGTGTAGCCTCTGTTGAACGCAAATATCGCATTACCGAAAACGGTTATCAAAGTGTTTACGAGGAAGGCAACCTTACCATTGTTGATTACAACTCGAAGGTGGGCGATACCTACTCGCTAAAAAAAGATGGAAAAACCATTAAGCGCGAGGTGGTGAGCAAATCTACTACCGACGATTACTCGTGGGGCTTTTTCGATATCAAAGCCATTAAAGTGGAAGAAACGGGACGAAACCTGCCCGGAGTTTCAAAAATTGAGTTTATCGCCAATCACCGCTGGGGAATGGTAGGTGTAAAGATTTATTTTGAAGACGGCACCGATGAAACCCTCACCATATTCAGCGACGCGAGCAATTAAGGGTTTTAAAAATAATTCAATATTAAAGCCACAAGGTGTATGTAGCCTTGTGGCTTTGCTATTTATTGTTTCGGTGCGCTGCACCACATACATATTACCTGCGAAACATCTTCTACAAAT
>DAOSWJ010000115.1:1545-9049 GCA_035380005.1 Prolixibacteraceae bacterium
AAACATGGCCATTCAATTGTTCTCGTTTTTGTAAATTTTTATTCAGCTAATTCATCTAAAACGCAAATTAAAAGGTGCAGCGCACCGAAATATTTGTAGCATTTTTTCTTGTTGAATCACCTTAGGTGCGGAGCACCGTAACCAAAAATACAGATAGAATATTTGTTTCGGTGCGCTGCACCTCGTGAATTTTACGTGTAAAATGTATTCTACAAATATTTTCGCGGCGCTGCCGCTTGTGCATAATATGGCTATATAGAGTATTTTATGTTGTCACAAACACAGTGTTATATATATTCATTATTTATTCATAAATTAGGTGAAAATTGATTAAAAATTAAAACTAACTATATGGCAGATACTTACACACAATGTTATTTCCATTTGGTATTTGCAGTAAAAAACCGAAATTCGCTAATAAAAAAGCAATGGAAAGATCAACTTGAGAAATACATTACTGGCATAGTTCAAAACTACAAACATAAAATGCTTGCCATAAACACAATGCCCGATCACATACATATTTTTATTGGATATAACGTAAACCAAACAATTCCAAAGTTAATTGAAGAAATCAAAACATCCTCAAATGCTTGGATAAAAACGGAGAATCTATCTCGTTTTAAGTTTGAATGGCAAAAAGGTTATGGTGCTTTTACTCATTCGCATTCACAAATTGATGCTGTTGTTAAGTATATAATAAATCAGGAGTTTCATCATAAGAATAAGCAATTTAGAGAGGAGTATTTGGAAATTTTAAATAATAACGACGTACAATTTTGTGACAATTATCTATTTGATTTCTTTGATGATATTAAAGGATGGGAATAATTCAAATCCGCTTATTAATTGTTTTGTTGCGCTGCACCTCATACATATTACCTGCGAAACATCTTCTACAAATATTATCGCGGCGCTGCCGCTAATGCTTTATTCAATTTATACAATAAGGCGTGTTAGCATTTAGTTTAAATTTGCAATTTTTTTGTATAAACGAGGCAAAAAAGGTGCAGCGCACCAAAATATTTGTAGCATATTTTCATGTTGAATCACCTCAGGTGCGGAGCACCGGAACTCAATGTGTAGGCCGATTGTTTGTTTCGGTGCGCTGCACCACATACATATTACCTGCGAAACATCTTCTACAAATATTATCGCGGCGCTGCCGCTAATTCAAAACATGGCCATTCAATTGTTCTCGTTTTTGTAAATTTTTATTCAGCTAATTCATATAAGACGCAAATTAAAAGGTGCAGTGCACCGAAATATTTGTAGCAAGTATTTATTGTTTTATCAACCTAAGGTGCGGAGCACCGAAACCCAATGTGCAGGGATTTAATACCACTTAATTTCAAAAGCCCGCATTCAATCCGTAATTATTTGGCCATAATTATACTAATCAGTTAAAATCGACAGTTACCGATAAAATACCCCTTTTTATCTATTCTAATTGGGGCTTTTATAATCAATGTTCGATTTTTGAACTGTTTTTAGCCATGTAAACACACAAAAATAGCCATGATAACACTTACAAACATTCACAAATCGTATCAAATGGGCACAAATAGCCTGCATGTATTGAAAGGTATCGACCTCGAAATAAAGCAAGGCGAGTTTGTTTCCATTATGGGTTCATCGGGGTCGGGAAAATCAACCCTGCTCAATATTTTGGGGATACTCGATAACTACGACCAAGGCGAGTACCTCCTTGACGGAAAGCTTATTCAAAACATGAGCGAGCGCAACGCTGCCAAATATCGTAACGAAACATTGGGTTTTATTTTTCAATCGTTTAACCTCATTTCGTTTAAGAATGCAATGGAAAATGTAGCATTGCCGCTTTATTATCAAGGTGTAAGCCGCCGGAAACGTAATGCCTTGGCTCTCGAGTATCTCGATAAGCTGGGTTTAAAACCATGGGCCGAACATATGCCCAACGAACTTTCGGGCGGGCAAAAACAACGCGTGGCCATTGCACGTGCACTCATTTCGCAACCAAAAGTAATATTGGCCGATGAGCCAACAGGGGCGCTCGATACCCAAACATCGTACGAGGTAATGGATATTCTGAAAGAAATAAACAAAGATGGAATATCGATAATTATTGTTACCCACGAGCACGATATTGCGGCCATGACCGACAAAATAATCAAATTAAAAGATGGAAACATTGGCGATTTGATCATTAATGGCGAACTGGCCAGCTTCAAAAAAAGTTACGCTAAAGAACTTCAACCTGCATAGTTATGTTCGATATTGATATTTGGCAAGAAATATTCAGTACCATTAAAAAGAACAAAATGCGTACTGTATTAACCGGTTTTGCCGTTGCATGGGGTATTTTCATGCTTATGGTTTTGCTGGGTGCAGGAAACGGGCTTAGTAACGGCGTTGGATCGAATTTCGAAGGAAATGCAATTAATGCAATGTGGATTTGGAGCCGCGAAACCAGCAAGCCTTATGCCGGCTTCCAATCGGGTCGAAGCATTCAGCTTACCATGGACGATTTCAACGATGTGAGCAAAATGCCTCAGGTTGATAAAATTTCGGCACGATACTGGATTGGCGATCGTACCTACGCTTTCAATAACGAGTATGGAAGTTACAACACTCAGGCATGTCACCCCGACTATATGGCTATCGAAAATTTTCAAATAACAAAGGGCCGTTTTTTGAACGAAATTGATATGCAATATGGCCGTAAGGTAATGGTTATTGGAGCCAACATCGAGGAGGCTTTGTTCGAGAATACCGATCCAATAGGTCAAATTATTAAGGTTGGTAATGTACCTTTTAAAGTTATTGGTGTTTATAGCGAGAAAGATCCGCGTGAGGGGACCCGCCAAGGTTTGATACCGCTTACTACTGCACAAAAGCTTTTCAATGCAGGTAACCGCATACATAACTTAGCGCTTACCACACATAATATTAGCAAAAACGAAAGTCAAAAAGTTGAAGAAAATATACGCAAACTGCTGGCTAAAAACCACAAGTTTGATCCGAGCGATGAAAGGGCAATAGGCCTCTATAATTCGTTGGAGAACTATGTGGAAACCATGAACATTTTCAGAACCATAAAAATGTTTGTATGGCTTATTGGCATTGGTACTTTAATAGCCGGTATTGTAGGTGTGAGCAATATTATGCTCATAGTTGTAAAAGAACGTACCAAAGAAATTGGTGTACGTAAGGCACTTGGTGCAACTCCGGGTTCAATTATTGGTTTGGTGCTGCTCGAAGCTATTTTAATAACTGCTTTGGCTGGTTATATTGGTATGTTTCTGGGAATTAGCTTAATGGAAGGCATCAACTTTATGATGGAGCAACAGGCTCAGGCACAAGTAGGTGCCAGTGGCGACCAAGGTGAAATACGCATGTTTATGAACCCAACGGTTGATTTGCGCATTGCCGTTAGCGCTATGTTACTATTAGTTTCGGCCGGTGCTTTGGCCGGTTATATTCCAGCCAAAAGAGCGGCTGCTGTTAAACCCATCGAAGCTTTACGCGACGAATAAAAATGAATAGCCATGTTTGATATTGATCGTTGGAAAGAAATAATAAGTGCCCTTAAGAAAAACCGAATGAGGAGCTTACTCACTGCTTTCGGGGTTTTTTGGGGAATATTCATGCTCATCATTATGGCCGGTGTTGGCCGTGGTTTCGAAAATGGCATGTTCGAAGGCGTAGGGCAAGTTGCTCAAAACTCGTTTTTCATGTGGTCGAACCGTACCAGTGAGCCTTATATGGGCTTGCGTCGTGGCCGTTGGTGGACCTTCGACAACGAAGATGTTGAGTTCATAAAAAACAATATTCATGAAGCCGACATTGTAGCCCCTCGCATTTTTGCTGGCGGTGGTGCTGGTAATAACACCATAAGGGGCGACCGTGCCGCTTCGTTCTATATTAAAGGCGATTATCCCGAGTGGAACAACATCGACCCGGCCGATGTGCTCAATGGCCGTTGGTTAAACGAAGTTGATATATTGCAGCGTCGAAAAGTTTGCGTTGTAGGCGAACAAATTATTAAAGAATTGTTCGATGCCAACGAGAACCCAATAGGTGAATACATAAAAATAAACGGTGTTTTTTATCAAATTGTTGGGGTTATTAAACCCGTATCGAATATCAATATGAACGGGCGTACCGAAGAGAGTATTTTTATTCCGTTTTCGACCATGCAGGTGGCTTACAATTATGGTAACGACGTGCATGTGTTGGGAGTAACCGCAAAACCCGGATACAGTGCTGCTTTTGTCGAAGAAAAAGTGATTGCAGTATTGAAACAACGCCATAAAATAGCACCTACCGATGTGCAGGCCATATCGCACATTAACCTCGAAAAACAGTTTAAACAGTTTAGCACAATGTTCGATGGTATCAGAATACTTACATGGATTGTGGGCTTGGGAACACTGTTGGCCGGTGTAATTGGGGTGAGCAATATCATGCTGGTTATTGTGCGCGAACGAACTCAGGAAATTGGCATTATGCGTGCCATTGGGGCAACTCCACGCAAAGTAATCGGGCAAATAATGCTCGAAAGTGTATTCATAACTGCTGTGGCAGGGTACATTGGTATGTTTGTGGGTATTCTTTTGCTCGAAGGCTTGAATTATGTACTCGAAATGGCCGCCGCAAATGGGGGAGAAGGTATATTCATCAAAAACCCCGATGTGAACTTAGCAGTAGCTGTGTCTTGCTTGCTGGTGCTTATTGTTTCGGGTGCAATTGCAGGTTACATTCCTGCACGCAAAGCTGTTGCCATCAAAACTATTGACGCACTTAGGGCGGAATAAATAATCAATAGTCATTAGTCATAAAGTCATTAAAAAAGACATAAAATTAAAGAAATAGGAGGTAATGTGATGAAACTCGATGATTTAATAGTGTATCAAAAAGCAATGATGGTTGGAGAAAGTTGTTGGACAATCGTTGCATCATGGGATTACTTTCAGAAAGATACAATTGGAAAACAATTGGTAAAAGCTGCTGATTCAGTAGCAGCAAATATTTCGGAAGGTTTTGGCAGATATCATTACAAAGAAAACATTCATTTTAATTACATCGCAAGGGGATCATTGTTTGAAACAAAAACTTGGATTGAAAAAGCCAAAAACCGCAATCTGATTAATGAAACTGATAGCTTGAAACTTAGTAATGATATTAATGAAATTGCTCGTTTGTTGAATAGTTACATTTCAAAAATCGGTAAAAATATTGCATCTGAACCAGAAACAAATTATGGTAATTTTTATGGTTCACCTTCAGACTATATCGAAAATCCCTTCTCATCTGATCACCTAACAACCGATGACTTATTTTCTAATGACCAATGACTTAATAACTAATGACTTAATGACCAATGACTTAATGACTATTGACTATATCAAAATATCAACAAAGAACAAATAAATTTATTAATAAATAAAGCCATGAAAAAAGTTTTAAAAATTACAGGAATCGTTCTTTTGATTGCCATATTCCTTGGAACGTTTTATTTTCTTTATAACAAATCGAAAAACAAACCGGTAGTTTACAATACACAAACTCCGGCCATCGAAACCATTTCGAAAAAAACCGTTGCCACCGGTTCGGTTGTGCCACGCAAAGAAATTGAAATTAAACCACAGGTTTCGGGTATCATCGAGGAGATTTATCTCGAAGCAGGTCAAATGGTTAAAACAGGCGATATTATTGCCAAAGTGCAAATTATCCCCGATATGATTAACCTTAACAATGCCGAGTCGCGTGTGAACCGTGCCAAGCTCAACTACGACGATGCCAAAATCGATTACGACAGGCAAAAAGAATTATTCGATAAAAAAGTAATTGCTTACGAAGAATACCAGAAAGCTCAATTGGCTTTCAATACTTCGCGTGAAGAACTTCAGGCTGCCGAAGACAACCTTGAGCTCATTAAAAAAGGTGTAACCAAAAAATCGGCAACCACAACCAACACGCTTATCCGTTCAACCATTAACGGTATGATACTCGATGTGCCCATCGAAGTTGGAAACTCGGTTATACAGTCCAATACCTTTAATGCAGGTACTACAATTGCTGTAGTTGCCGATATGACCGACATGATTTTCGAAGGCAAGGTTGACGAAACCGAAGTGGGAAAAATTCACGAAGGGATGGATATCATTCTTACAATTGGTGCCATCGATAACGAACAGTTCAATGCAGTGCTTACTTATTTATCGCCAAAAGGTGTTGAAGAAAATGGCGCTATCCAGTTCGAAATTAAGGCCGATGTTAACCTTAAAGAAGGCCAGTTTATTCGTGCCGGATACAGTGCAAACGCAAGTATTGTTCTTGAGCAACGCGATAGTGTATTGGTTATTCCCGAAGGCTTGCTCAAATTTGAAGGCGATTCGGCTTATGTTGAAGTAGAAACCGACTCGCAGGTATTCGAAAAGCGCTTCATCCAAATAGGACTTTCCGATGGCATTAACATTGAAGTTATTGATGGATTGACAACTGAAGAGAAAATTAAGGGCGAGAAAATCGATCCTAAAAAAGCAAAGTCAGCAACTCAGGTAAGCGAATCATAAATAATTGAAACAATGAAGAATATTATATCAACAGTTGTTTTGTTGCTTATTGTTTTCACCACTTTTGCTCAAGAAAAATGGACCTTGGAAAAGTGCATCGATTATGCTCTGGAAAACAATATTGTGATCAAACAATACCAAATCAATTCTGAATACAGGCAGAATGAATACAACCAGGCTAAGTTCAATAAACTGCCATCGGTTTCGGCTTCGGCTTCGCAAGGTGTAAACTTTGGACGCTCGGAAACCCTCGACGGTACTTTCGACAATTTTACAAGTGCAAATACCAATGCAAATGTTGGAGCCAATGTGCTCATTTGGCGGGGAGGTACACTGAAGAACACGATTAAACAAAACGAATTCCAGTTTAAAGCCAGTTTAGAAGATCTCCAGAAAGCCAAGGACGATGTAACTTTAAACATTGCATCGGCTTATCTCGAAATTCTTTTTGCACAAGAACTTATACAAGTTGCCGAAAAACAAGTGGCACAAACCAAGCAGCAAATCGAACGCAGTAAGCAATTGGTTCAGGCCGGTACCCTTGCCGAAGGGGCACTTTTGGAAGCAAAGGCTCAATTAGCCCGCGAAGAATTGGAGCTGGTTAACAGTAAAAACAATCTTCAGTTGGCCAACCTAAACCTTGCTCAATTGCTCGAACTCGACGATTATTCCAACTTTGAAGTAAGCATTCCCGAATTGCCCGAGCTAAGGGCTCAAATGTCGCTCACCAGTTCGGCCAATGTTTTTGAAAAAGCTGTTGAAAACAGGCCCGAGATTAAAAGTGCCGAATACAGCCTTATGAATGCTCAAACGCAGCTCGATATTGCCAAAGGTGGTCGTATGCCTACATTATCGGCTTATGCAGGTGTGTCAAACAACTACATTGCTTTTGAAAATGCACCTTCGTTTAACGATCAAATAAGCAAAAACATTAACGAAAACTTGGG
>DAOSWJ010000116.1:0-9041 GCA_035380005.1 Prolixibacteraceae bacterium
AAATCAGTTCTTGTTCGAAACGGTTTTGGTCGTATTGGATATTGTTGCTTAAATCCTTAAGTGTATCTGAAAGCCTGGTACGCACTTGTTCAATGCGTTCGGTTTCGAAAGGACTGACCATATCGCGCAATTTCAGAATGCTTTCAATTTGTGAAACAATGTCCTGTTCAAGTGCTGCCCCTTCCTGTACCCTGAATGCATCGAGCTTTTCAAGGGCACTTTTAATCATTTCGGCAATTTTACCCCATTCTTCTTCGTTGAGCTCTTCGTGTTCAATTTTAACGGCATCGGGCAAACGAATGATGGTTGGAATTGTCATTTGATCAACTTCGAACCCCAAATCGGTATAAACTGTTCTTAATTGTTTGAAATAGTTTTTAACTACCGGGGTGTTGATTTTAGCGTTGCTTTCTTCGCCTAAATTTTCGTAGTAAAGCACCATTTCAACTTTTCCCCTTATTATTTTTTCAGAAATAATCTTTCTGATTTCAATGTCTTTTGATTTATAAAGGTTGGGCAAACGGGTCGAAATATCGAGTTGTTTACTGTTGAGTGTTTTAATCTCAATGCTGATTTTTTTGTCGGAAAGCTCGCATTCGGCTTTTCCGTAGCCTGTCATCGATTTGATCATAAAATTAAATTTTGGCACTAAATTAGTTTTTTAGGCCGAAAAATTAGCGCATCGATCAAGTTAATGTGTACAAATCATCGAAATATAATTCACTACTTTATCCGATGGGTAAACAGTTCCTGAATGGCCACGTTTAAGAATATGCATTTGAGCATTTTGCGAACACAGTTTCGATAATTCGATAAGTGTCATTACCGGGCCAAAACCGCACATCGAAATGTTGTGGTCGTTAACTTTTTCTTCAATTAACATCGAATTCATTCTCAATATTTGATCAACAACAAGCTGGTCGAGTTCATATCCGCGGTTAGGAGTTTCGAAATGCGAAAAATCGGTCGAAGCAATTATAAAAACCTTTCGGCCTGCTTTTTGGGTCGCTTTTAATATTTTTTGTGCCAGCTTGAATGCTGAATTATAATTTTGTCGATTCATAGTTATCGGCACAATTTTAAAAGGATATTGGATAAAATATTGCAAAAAAGGTAAAATAACTTCACCTGAGTGTTCGTTGTCATGGGCAGCGTTATGGTATTCTATTTCAAGGTATTCCGATAGCTGAGTGTCAACTTCAACTTCGCCAAGCGGCGTTTCCCATTTTGTGGCAGTACTTAAATTAAAAATGTCGGTTGCCGCTCCGGTATGGTTGGGGTTAATTATGATGAAGGTATCGTAATGTTCGATACTTTCATTTATTACCTTAAATGCATGAACAGCTTGATAACCAGAATATATGTAGCCAGCATGAGGAACAATTGCACCACATAACCTATTTGTCGACAATGATGTATTGATTTTTGGCTTTTCACTTTCGAGTATATGTCCGATCAGTTCTTCGAGTTCATTTTTATTTTCAGGATAAAACCTTCCGGCACAAACAGGTTTGCGGGTATATGCTATGTTGTCAGATATTTTCGAATACATTTTCGTTACATTTTAAACAGTTTCCTAAATCATCGATTCCCTTTTTATTGATGTACGAATAAGTACGTTCAATTAACAGTGCGCCACAACTTGGGCAATAGCTGTTGGCATAAATCTCGGTAGCCATGTTGCCAATATAAACATGGTTAAGGTAATTTTTAGCTATATCGAATAGCGAGAAGAGCAGCTCAGCCGGAGTGGGGTATTGGTTAAGCTCGTAGCGCGGAAAATAACGGCTAAGATGAAGTACAGTGTTTGGGCCAATTTTTTTTGATATCCACTTGCACATCGCTTCAAATTGTTTTTCATCGTCGTTAATGGTTGGCAGTACAAGCATGGTAAGTTCAATGTGTTTTCCTTTTGCTTTTATTTGCTGAATGGTTTCGAGTACTGGTTTTAATGTGCCTTTCGTATACTTTTTATAAAAAGTGTCAGAAAAACCTTTGAGATCGATATTGAACGCGTCGATGAAATTCAAAAGCATTTCGAGCGGATCGGGATTGATGTATCCATTGCTCACCATTACGGTTTTAAGCTGATTCATTTTTGCCAGGCGCGAACATTCAATAACGTATTCAAAATTTATAACAGGTTCGTTATAAGTAAATGCAATGCCAATATTTTTTTGCGTTTTACTTGCTATTGTTATTAGCTCGGAAGGTGAAATGGTTTTAATAATTACCGGACTTCGGTTGTTGCATTGCGATATTGCATGGTTTTGACAAAATACGCAATGAAAATTGCACCCGGTTGTTCCAACTGAAAGTATTTGACTTCCGGGATAAAAATGGAACAAAGGTTTTTTTTCGATAGGGTCGGTATCGATTGCTGCTATTTTTGAAAAAACCTCACTCGATAGTATTCCGTTGCGGTTTCGCCTTGCATTACAGTTTCCAAATTTTCCCTCTTCGATAATGCAATTGCGCGGGCATAAAGTGCATTGAACTGCTTTGTTTTCTAATTTGTTGTAATAAGAGGCTTCGTACATGGTTAGGTGATTTTTATGCAAGTTATTGTTATTGCTGTTAAATTGCAAGACGAAAAATGAGCTAAAACCAATACAATTCGAAAAAAAACCTCATTTTTGACAACTGATGAAACACATTTTTGAAAATTTAAATAATAATAATTTTACCGAAAGCCAACTTGTTGAAATGTTGAATTCGGAAGGGAAGGATATGTCCGATTTATTCAACGAAGCCTTAAAGGTTAAGCTTGAAAATGTTGGCAACAAGGTTTATTTTAGGGGGCTGATCGAGTTTTCGAATGTATGTTCCAAAAATTGTTTTTATTGTGGTATTCGTAACGACAATCAGTATGTTGCCCGCTATAATTTAAGCGATGACTTGATTCTTAAAGCAGCCGATTTTGCTTATCGTAACAACTACGGCTCGTTGGTGTTGCAATCGGGCGAAATTAGTAACGCTGCATTTACAAAACGTATCAGTAACTTACTAATTGAAATAAAAAAGCTTAGCAAGGGCAAGCTGGGTATCACTTTATCGCTTGGCGAGCAGCCAGCCGATGTTTACAGGCGCTGGTTCGATGCGGGAGCTCATCGTTATTTGTTGCGGATTGAAACATCGTCGCCCGATCTGTATGCAAAAATCCATCCCGCCGACCATTCCTTCCAAAAACGTTTAGACTGTCTGTATCAATTAAAAGAAATAGGATACCAAACTGGCACCGGGGTCATGATAGGCCTTCCGTTTCAAACTATTGAAAACTTGGCTGCCGATTTACTTTTTATGCAACAATTCGATGTTGATATGGTAGGCATGGGACCTTACATTGAACACGACCAAACTCCTTTGTTTGCTCATTCTAAGTTGCTGTGGCCTATAGCAAAACGTTTCGAAATGGCTTTGAAAATGATTGCCGTTTTGCGTTTAATGATGAAAGATATCAATATTGCTGCCGCAACTGCACTGCAGGCCATTGATCCTTTAGGTCGTGAAAAAGCCGTTAAAGTAGGCGCCAACGTTATTATGCCCAATATTACTCCGGGGCAGTACAGGAATAATTATGCCTTGTACCAAAACAAACCTTGTGTCGATGAAGAACCAGAAGAATGCATGGGATGTTTGGATGCCAGGCTCGCCCTTACCGATAGCGAAATCGCTTATGGTCAGTGGGGCGATTCTCAGCATTTTTTTAATCGGGTAAAACCTTAATAATGAAATCGGCACATCGATCCGTTTTTGATGTGATTGATAATTTTTTGTTCAGTAAATTGCTATTTAGTGAAAATTATTAGCTTTGCATTTGCTCAATAGCCAAGTAACAAATGTATTCACCATTTATGGTTAACACTACAAAAGAAAAAGATTGGTTTAAGGCTATTTTTAATGAACACTACGAATTCATTAGAAACTACCTGTATTATCTGTCGGGCGATATGGAAATTGCCGAAGATTTGGTGCAGGATGTATTCATGAAGATTTGGGAGATTAGGGATAAAATTAACGACGAAACCTTAAAACCATTACTTTTCAGGATAGCCCGAAACATGTTTTATAATCTGCATAAAAAGAAGGTGCTCGATCATCGGTTTATCAATAACTCGGTTGTTGAAAATGATACCGATTCGCCTGAATTTTTATTGGAGATGAAAGAGTTTGACGCAAAATTACAAAAAGCTATAACCAATCTTCCTGAGCATTGCCGTACCATTTTCCTCATGAGCCGCATCGATGAATTGAAATACCACGAAATTGCAGAACGTTTGAAAATAAGTGTGAAAGCGGTTGAAAAACAGATAAGTAAGGCTCTTAAGCTTTTGCGCGAAAACATTGCTTATAAAATATAAAAATGCAGCGTTTCGATCAGGCATATATCGATAAAGTAGTTGGTAGTTATGGCGTTCCGTCAAAACTATCAACCAATGATGCATGGGAGAAACTTCAAAAACGTATCGACGAAAAGCCGGCTTACAAATCGCCAAAAGTTGTAAGGATAAATTTTTGGCTTGGAACAGTTGCTGCATCGCTTGTATTTTTGTTCGTTTTGTACATGGGAATGTTTAAAATTGGTCGTTTCTCGCCCGAAATTAAAACAGCTACCCTACAAAACGAAAAAGTTTATTTGCCCGATAGTTCGATGCTTGTTGTAAATTCAAACTCTTGCGCCAAATACCACTATAACAAATTTACCGGTAACCGTAATATCCAAATCAATGGCGAAGTTTTTTTCGATGTTCGTAAAGGAAAATCGTTTAGTGTTGATTTTAAAGGCGGAAATGTTAGTGTTTTGGGCACGAAATTCAATGTTGTTGCTTATTCGCCAAACTACCTTCATTTAGAATGTTACGAGGGAAGTGTTGTTTTTAAACGAAACCGTAACGAGTATATTTTAAAGGCAGGTGAAGGGATGATTGCTTTTAACGATTCCGTATCCGAAATTTATACATTAGATAAAACTTCGTTCTACGATAAGTTAAACGGTATTTATTACTGGGACAAAATTAGCTTAGGCGAACTGGCAAACTTTATTGAAATGCGCTTTAATTATCGGGTCGATATCGACAATTCAATTGCTCAACGAAATTTTTCGGGTAAAATAGATTTGGCCGATTTGAACAATGGCTTAAACATTGTATCTTATGCCATGGATTTAATTTATACAGTTAACCACGAAGAAAATATCATTACTTTCAATGCCAAAAAAAGCGGTAGTCATATCTAAAATACTAATTGCCGTACTTTTGTTTGTTGGTTTGCCGGGCTTTGCACAAAAAAAAGTAACGGTTCAGGCCAACAATCTTGCATTAAGTGCTATTCTCAATCAGGTTTCGGTAAATTATCAGGTTCGTTTTGCATTTGACGACGACCTGCTCTCGCAAATCGAAACTTCGGTAAACGTTACCAATATTGAGCTCGAAACATTTATAAAAGATATTTGCACTTCGTTTGGGTTGAATTTCAGGCTTATTGCCGGTACTTATGTGTTGTTTGTCGATAACGAAGCTAAAATGGCCGAAGCAATAACTGCTACTGCAATAAAAAAGGAACAAGCTGTTGATACAATTGCAAATATTCGGCCCCAGGTGCGTGAATACACCCTAAAGGGTTTGGTAATTAACAGTAAAACACGCGAAAAAATCAATTATTGTTCTGTAATGATTAATGGAACAGAAACGTCCATTACCAACGAAATGGGTTTTTTTTCAAAAACTTTTGAAGGAGATAATAATATTGATTTATCGATAAAACACATTGGTTACGAGGCTTTTGATACAAGCTTTGTGCTAAGTAGTTCGGCCATGGTCGAAATTAAACTCGACCCCTTACCTCGCTTGGTGCCCATGAATGCAATGGGCTTAATGCGCATCAACTTTTTTGTTGAAATGAGCGAAGCCCCCGAAATGGTAGCTTTTAATCCTTCGTCGACCTTGCAAATGCCAAGTGTTGAATCGAACGATTTAATCAATGCACTTATTACTATTCCCGGTATCAATTATCTGAAGGGTGTCGATACAGGGTTATCCATTAGGGGTGGGGCACCGTCTGATAATTTGGTTTTGATTGACGGCATTCCCATGGTCGAATCGAACCATTTGATGGGGAATTTGAGTGTTTTAAATGCCAAATATATACAACAAGCATTTGTGTCGAGGGGTGGGTTTGGTGCCGAATATGGTGGTCGCACATCGGGAATTGTTGATTTAACTGGCAAAGCAGGCAGCAGCGAGCGAGCCGAAATTGATTTTACTGCCAACCAATTGCATACAAACATTTATGTAGGGATGCCAATTAACGACAAGGCTTCGTTGTCAGGGTCTTTTAAAAAATCGTTTGCCGATGTTTGGTCAAATTATTTAACAAGAAATTTTGCGCTTGAAAACAAAAGCTATCTTGTCGATAATCAATTTCGAAATGAAGCTTATGTCGATTTTACTGATGTGAATTATTCCGATATCAATTTGAAGTTGAGCATTCGTCCAAATAAAAGAGTTGAAAGCAGTTTTAATTTATTCAATAGTTTTAACAACGAACAGCGCGATTATCGTTTCGATATGCCCGGCAGTTATTACCAATTTAACCAAACTAATAGTAAAACTTTGGGATTTAGCTATAACTTAAAAAATCAGTCGCGAAATGGTTGGCTGAACGCTTTCTCGGTGGCTTTCAACAATTATAAAAGTAATTCGGTGTCGGAATATGGAAAAAGCGCCGATATAATTACCCAACCTGTAAAACCATTTTTTGATGCCGACGAGATTCATATTAGGAGCGTTTTATCGTATTGGAAGTCCGAATTGCACAATAAGTATATCAAGCACAAGTATGGAGCCGAGTACAATTACAATTATTTGAACTATTTGTACGAAGATCATGAAATTAAAGTGTTAGGCGCTAACAACTATAACGATTCGATTAGTACTAAAAGACAGATTGGTACATTAAGTGCATATTATCAGGCTGATTTATTGCCTTTGAAGTGGTTACAGCTAAGAGCTGGATTAAGGGCCTTGTACAATATAAATAATGGTAAATTTAGCGTACAACCTCGATATGGTATTGAAATTATGCCGCTTCAAAAACTGAAAGTTTATTATTCTTCGGGACGGTATTTACAGCACATGTATTTAACTTATCGCATCGATTCCTATCACAACCCTTCGCCAATATGGTACATCCCCGACAAGGATAAACAATACCTCGATGCATTTCATCATATTGCCGGAGTTCGTTACGAATCGCCTAAACTAATGTTGAATATTGAAGCGTACAGCAAACAAAATAATGGAAAAGTATTTTATTTGGGACAAAAAAATACCGATCACATCATTGATGTTGTTCAATACAATGAGCTAGTTGGGCAAGAACTCAATTATGGTTTTGATTTCTTTTTTCAGTACAAATCGAAATTTCTGAAACATTTGCTTTCTTATTCACTTTCGCAATCGCTCGAACAAATCGAAGGAGTTAATCAGTCAACTTATTTTAATTCGTTCGAACATCAGTTACATCGTTTTAGGTTAACCGAAATTGCAACTTACAGAGGCTGGACAGCATCGGCAAACTGGTATTTTTCAAGTGGAATGAATTATTTGTTGAACTCATCAACAGTTGACAATTTGAGCTTCGGAGTATTGCCCGATTTTATGCAGCTTGATGTATCGCTGGTTAAACAAATCGATTTTAGGTATTTTTATGCCGATATTGGCATAACTGTACTAAATGTGCTCAACAAACAAAACGAGCTTTCGCGAAAAAATATAATAATTCCTGAAGGGATGCAACAGCACCACATGCAAATAGCGACTACTGCCAGCGCTTTTTCGCCATTGTTTTATATAAACTTGCGTTACGAGTAAAATAATATGGTATTTACCATTCTGTCTTTCAGTTTGTTGTGAGATGATGAAAAAAAAATTAAAAAAAAGGGTAGGGTGTTAATCTATATTTTTGTAATAATGTCGAGTAATTTACAGTAGGGTTATGTTCAGGCATCCAAATTTTAAACATATTAACGGAACAAAGAACGATTTTTCTTTGGAAAAGAGAATCGATCAATCAATTCGGTACTTTCAAGTTCCCGCTATGAAGGCGAAGGAGGATGTCCTGAACACTTTGTTCGATAAAATAAATGCTAAAGAACAATTCATACCCAAGCGTAACAATGTTGTCCGATTTTATTATTCGGCTGCTTCAGTTGCAGCTGCAATTCTGGTAGTATTTTCGCTTTATTTTTTCTTTTCATTCGAAACAATAAAAGGTGTGCAAAATGCTTCGAATGTTTATTATTTACCCGATAATTCGAGGGTTATACTTACCGAAGGAGCGCAATTGAAGTATTCTAAACTATTTTACAACAGGCAAGTACGGCTCAAGGGTGAAGCTTATTTCGAAGCCGAACATCAAGATGAAAACGCTTTTTATGTAAAAACTGCGAATGGTGGCGTTTTGGTATTGGGTACACGTTTCAGTGTGGCCGATTTGAACCACAATTTAATTGTACAATGTTACCAAGGTACAGTTGGTGTCGATTATGGAACTGAAAAAATAAGGATTACAGAAGGCATGTTGTTTAAAGGTGCCAATAATCAGGTAAATGTAATCGAAAACAATTTTAAAGGTTATCCAAATTATGCGATGTTCAATTTTTCGTGCCAAAATAAAAAGCTGAATGAAATATGGCCTGTTGTTGAAGAATATTTTGGTTTAAAAATAAATGATCATTCTGATCTTAATAAATCGTTTACAGGTTCAATAAATACAGGAAATGCTCACGAAGTAATTGATATAATTTGCACTTCGATGGAACTTGATTTTTCGTTTGGCGAAAATAAAGAGGTTTATATTGAAAGACGATAAAATATTTGATTTATAAAATATTCGAAACCACTGGTAATCCCTGTGGTTTTTTTATGTCCTTTTTTTTCTTTTGAAGAAGGCAATGGAAAAAGAGATTATACCATTTCCCATTTTTGAGTAGCTAAAATTTATGCTTGAAAATTATAAATCCACCCCAATGTTGAATTGAT
>DAOSWJ010000117.1:0-8980 GCA_035380005.1 Prolixibacteraceae bacterium
AAGCCAGCCACAATTCCAATGCTGTTTATAACTAAATCGAACCATTTAATGTAACGTTTGCTGCGTATTTCGATCAAAGTTAGCAAGCCGGTTAATAAAAAAAGCAGACTAAAAATGAGTGCAGGGTCGGTAAGCAGGTTGTAGCTGAAATCGAGCTTTGAGCTTAGAAAACGACGTTCGGTGCTTACCAGCTTATTTTCTTGTTCGTTGCGCTTTACAATGGCATTGTTGAAGCTCATTTGCATCTGTTCGGGCAAAAACTGGTACTCAAAAGGGCTGGCAATTTTATCAGAGGAGTAGCCCAAAATTAAGTTGATGCCAAATTTGGTCCATGGGGTGTAGGTAAGGTAGGGAAAAAGCATTTGCCTGAACGACTGTTTGCGGTCGAGGGTCTTAAAATCAACTTCGCCCGAGCAAGCTTCAACAACAACATCGCGAATGCGGGTTGCGCAATTGTCGTAAAAGAAATCGTATTTGTAAAAGCGGTTTTCGGGTAAAAGGTTGGTTTCGAGCAATTCAAAAGCACGTTGTTTTTCGTTAAGGTCAAGGTCGAGGGTTTGTCCGGTTACGCCTATCTTGCGGTAATCGTATTCGTTAATAAAACGGCGAGCAGTAGTTACGGTAAGCATATAGTCGAGCCTGCCGCGTATAAACAGCCAATAAAAATTGGGTGTGTTAAAATCGAACGTTCCGTAGTTGTAAAGCCGGTCGATGCCTTGTGCGGGATCGCTTACCCACAAAGCGCTATGGCCAAAGCCGGCATAAAGTTCACTGCCAGGTTCGCAGGTAAACATTATTATTTTTGAGTTTTCTGAAAGTTGTGGCAGGTTTATTTGGGCTATGCCAAAAATGCTTAATAGCAATAAGCTGGCGACAAAAAATGTTTTTCGAAACATGGCTTAATTTTTAATAGACACATGGGCGAAGATACAAAAAAGAAAAACTGTTTTTTTATTGCTGCTCATGTGTACCTTAAAAATGTGAGTTTTGTACTAATTTCCAAACATAATTGTAAAAAGCAAACATGCTCAATTAAAGCTGTTTAACACACAATGCGCCTATATAGTTAAATGGTTAGTTATTCTTTTTTAGTATTCTAATAATCCGGTTGTACATTATTTCTGACATATTCCAATTATAGCCATCAAAGTTTACCGTATTTGTAAATTGAATGACGACAACATCTATATCTTTATGGTATTTGGCAATAGTTTGGTATCCAGGTATTAAGCCTGTATGCTCAAACTTGTAAATTGAGGAATAGATTTCTTGTTCTTTTTTATCTCTAAAAACAGTCCCGTCATTTAGTGCTCGAATAAATATGCTCAAATCTTCAGCTGTTGCCAGAATTGAGCCTACATTATCGGTTTTTAAATCTGTATCATAACCTACATAATAACCGCTCATTACATCATCAATTTTTACATATTGAATTGAGCAAAAAGTGTTTTTTAAATTTAGAGGATTTAATATTTCTTCTTGAATATATTGAAATTTATTATACCCAAGAACACTGTTCATTATTCTTCCAAGTAATAAGTAATTGGTGTTAGAATATTCATAGTCTTCATCGGGTTCAAAGTTGGCGGGTAAATCCAATACGAGAGCAAGTTGTTCATCTTCTGTCTTTTTTTGATTCGCCCAATACATATAGGTGTCGGTATAGTTTGGAATGCCGCTTCGGTGCTTAACCATCATCTGCAAAGTGATTTTATCTGCATATTCTATCCTGCCATTTAGTTCAGGCAAATAGTATCCAAGTGTTTTGTCTAATGATAATTTTCCATCTGAAACCAGTTTTGTAACCGCTAAAGCCGTATACAATTTGCCTACACTAGCAATTTTAAATAGTGAATTTGGATCGGCTGGGATTTTGTTTTCTCTGTTTTTATAGCCCGAAGAATAAAACTCCGATTGGTTGCCTTTTTTGTTTACACAAACAATAATACCATCAAAACCGTAATCAGCAGCTTTATCAACTTGTTTCTGAATCGTGTTTGGAAGGGGCTTTATCAAAGCTATTACTATGGGCCACGGAACAAAATATAAGGAGATCAATGTTCCTAAGAACAATAAAATTCTAATTATTTTTTTTGATATATTTTTTTTCATTTTTAGAAGTTTAATTTCCATATTAAGTTTTTTTCATGTTGGTTGTCGGATCGAAGCTTTCATAAGTCCGATTTTGCTTTATTTGAATACATTCTATCATTTTTTAAAGACTAATCCTATGGTTACGAGCAAAAATTTTAGCTCTCATAATAACATTATCAATTAATCTCAATGTTAATATGGTTTCCATAATCTTGTAATAAGTTAGGTGCAAATAAAATTAAAACATACGTCATCAACAAGGTTTTCTTTTTTAAGGATTGTTGTCAATTAGTAATAAACTCAAATTGTTGATTTACATTCACTTATTTTTATTTAAAGATATTTCATTGGATTTTTTAGTTGATTTTGAATTTGCAAAAAGAAACGGTGTAATTGAAAAGGTGTAAAGTAGTGATTATTCTTGGTTTTTGGCGTTGATGTCAAAAAATTAATGTACGTATTCAATGTTTAAAAATAATAATAAATATCTGTTGATTAGATGTTTGGCCTGTTGATAACTGTTTTGGCCAAAAAATCAGCTTTTCGTTATATTTGTGCAAATTTGATAAAAAAAATGCAGGAACAAGTTAACTACACCGAAGATTCCATAAAAACACTCGATTGGCAAGAGCATATCAGGCGCCGCCCTGGTATGTATATTGGTAAGCTGGGCGACGGTTCTCAGGCCGACGATGGTATTTATGTGTTGCTCAAGGAAGTAATCGATAACTCGATTGATGAATTTATGATGGGCAACGGCAAAAAAATCGAAGTAAAGGTTTCCGACGAAATGGTTTCCATTCGCGATTTTGGCCGTGGCATTCCCCTTGGCAAGTTGGTCGATGTGGTTTCAAAAATGAATACTGGTGCCAAATACGATTCAAAGGTATTCAAAAAGTCGGTAGGCCTTAACGGGGTCGGGGTGAAAGCTGTTAATGCCTTGTCATCGAGCTTTACAGTGCGCTCTTTCCGCGAAGGTGAGGTTAAAGAAGTAAGCTTTTGCGGAGGGGTAATTACCGATGAAAAAGCATTGGGCAAAACCGAAGAACCAAATGGTACTTATGTTGAGTTTAAGCCCGATGAAAGCATTTTCCGTAATTACCATTTCATTACCGACTATGTTTCGTCGATGATGAAAAACTACACTTTTTTGAATGCCGGCTTAACCATTGAGTTCAATGGCGAACGTTTTCATTCGCGCAATGGATTGCTCGACCTGCTTAACGAACACATGGACAGTGAGCCGCTTTATCCGGTAATTCATCTTAAGGGCGAAGATATTGAGGTGGCAATAACCCATGGCAACCAGTATGGCGAAGATTATTATTCGTTTGTTAACGGACAGCATACCACGCAAGGTGGAACACATTTACTAGCTTTTAGAGAGGCACTTGTAAAAACCATTCGCGATTTTTACAAAAAAGATTTCGATCCATCAGATATCAGGGCATCGATAATTGCTGCGGTAAGCATAAAAGTTGAAGAACCGGTGTTTGAGTCGCAAACAAAAACCAAGTTGGGCTCGAAAGACATTGGCCCCGAAGGCCCTTCGGTTCGAAATTTTGTGGTAAATTTTGTTCAAACCGAACTCGATAACTACTTGCACAAACACCCCGATGTTTCAGAGGTCCTATTGCGCCGCATCGTGGAGTCGGAACGTGAGCGCAAAGCCATTTCGGGCATTAAAAAACTTGCTAAACAACGTGCAAAAAAAGTAAGCCTTCACAACAAAAAATTGCGCGATTGCCGTATTCATTACAACGAAAAGGACGAACGTAAAAGCGAATCTAGTATATTCATAACCGAAGGTGACTCGGCCAGTGGCTCAATTACCAAAAGCCGCGATGTGAATACCCAGGCTGTATTCAGTTTAAGGGGTAAACCACTTAACTCATATGGTTTAACCAAGAAAGTAGTTTACGAAAACGAAGAGTTTAACCTTCTGCAAGCAGCTTTGAACATTGAAGATGGGCTCGACGATTTGCGTTATAACAAAGTAATTATTGCTACCGATGCCGATGTTGATGGTATGCACATCCGCTTGTTGTTACTTACATTCTTTTTGCAATTTTTCCCCGAGTTGGTCAAAAAAGGGCATTTGTACATTTTGCAAACCCCATTGTTTAGGGTGCGTAACAAGCGAAAAACTTATTATTGCTATTCGGAAGAAGAAAAACAACAAGCTGTAAAGAAATTGGGTGCCGGCCCCGAAATAACACGCTTTAAAGGTTTAGGTGAAATTTCGCCCGATGAATTTTCGGTTTTTATTGGTGAAGATATTCGCCTTGAGCCGGTTAGCTTGCATAAAGGTGACTCAATTAAGCAAATACTCGAGTTTTATATGGGCAAAAATACCCCCGAACGTCAGGAGTTCATTATTGAGAACCTGTATGTCGAAAAAGATGAAGTAAACTAAAAAAGTGGTGATGAACCACTAATTACAATCCATTATTTGGCAATGAGCAGCGAAGAAATCAATAAAACACCCGAAGAGGTGAACAGGAGCGAAGAGCCCGGAAAAGAAAAACATGAATTGAAATACCTGGGAGGCATGTACGAAACATGGTTTCTTGAGTATGCTTCGTATGTAATTCTCGAAAGGGCAGTGCCTTATGTAAACGATGGCTTAAAACCCGTACAACGCCGTATTCTTCATGCTATGAAAGAAATGGACGATGGGCGTTTCAACAAAGTGGCTAATATTATTGGGCAAACCATGCAGTACCACCCCCACGGCGATGCTTCAATAGGCGATGCCTTGGTGCAAATTGGCCAAAAAGATTTGTTGGTCGAAACACAGGGAAACTGGGGAAACATTCTCACAGGCGATGGCGCTGCTGCTCCGCGTTACATCGAAGCCCGCTTATCAAAATTTGCCCTCGATGTGGTGTTCAATCCCAAAACAACCAATTGGCAGTTGGCCTACGATGGGCGTAAACGCGAGCCGGTAACTTTGCCCGTTAAGTTTCCGTTACTGCTTGCTCAAGGCGTTGAAGGTATAGCTGTGGGGCTCTCGTCGAAACTGTTGCCTCACAACTTTAATGAGCTTATCGATGCCGCAATCGCTTACCTTAAAGGAAACGATTTCGAAATTTTTCCCGATTTTCCAACCGGTGGCTACATCGATGTTTCGAAATACAACGATGGGCAGCGTGGTGGTAATGTTAGAGTAAGAGCAAAAATCGAAAAAGTTGATAATAAAACTCTGGCTGTTACCGAAATACCTTTTGGACGAACAACAAGTTCAGTCATCGAATCAATAATAAAAGCCAACGATAAAGGCAAAATCAAACTCAAAAAAATTGACGACAACACTTCGGCTAATGTCGAAATTTTAATTCACCTTGTGCCGGGCATATCGAGCGATAAAACCATCGATGCCCTTTATGCTTTTACCGATTGCGAAGTGTCGATTTCGCCAAACGCCTGTATAATTGAGGACGATAAACCACATTTTATTGGCGTGAGCGATATTTTGAAAAAGAATGCCGATCAAACCGTTTTCTTGCTTAAGCTCGAGCTGGAAATCAAAAAAGGCGAACTCGAAGAACAGTGGCATTTTGCTTCGCTCGAAAAGATTTTTATTGAAGAACGTATTTACAAGGACAAAGAATTTGAAGACAGTAAAAACATGGACGAAGCCGTTGCTCATATCGACAAGCGCCTCGAACCATGGAAACCCAAATTCAGAAGAGCAATTACCCGCGACGATATTTTGCGCCTGATGGAAATTAAAATGGGGCGCATACTTAAATTTAATACCGACAAGGCCAACGATCAAATTTTGGCCATCGAAGATGAAATTGCCGAAATAATTCACAACATCGAAAACATCATACCTTTTACAATTGCCTGGTTTAATAAAATTAAGAGCAAATATGGTAAAGGGCGCGAACGTAAAACCGAAATACGAAACTTCGAAAATATTGTAGCTACCAAAGTGGTGGTTGCCAACGAGAAGTTGTATGTCGATTACGATGAGGGTTTTATGGGTACAAGTTTGAAGAAAAACACCTACGTTTGCGATTGTTCCGATATCGACGATATTATTGTTTTTAGAAAGGATGGAACATATTTCGTAACAAAAGTCTCGGAAAAAGCTTTCGTGGGCAAAAATCTTTTGCATGTAGCCGTGTTTAAAAAAGACGATAAACGTACCATTTACAATTTGGTTTATCGCGACGGAAAGGCTGGTGCAACCTACATGAAACGTTTTGCTGTTACAGGTGTTACCCGCGATAAGGAATACAACATGACACAAGGCTCAGCCGGAACACGTATTCTGTATTTTAGCGCCAACCCCAATGGCGAAGCCGAATTGCTTAGGGTTACTTTAAAACCAAAACCAAGGCTCAAAAAGCTAATTTTCGATATCGATATGGCCGAACTGGCTATTAAAGGACGTAGCTCGATGGGAAACATGGTTACCCGCAACGATGTGCATAAGGTTGCTTTAAAAGAAAAGGGCGCTTCGACTTTGGGCGACCGAAAAATATATTTCGACCCCGATGTAAAAAGGCTCAATGCCGATAAACGGGGTGAATTTTTGGGCGAATTCCAAGGCGACGATCGTATTTTAGTTATTACTAAAAGTGGTGATTTTGAATTGTTTACCTTCGATCTCGAAAATCACTTCCCCGAAGATATCCTTCTGCTCGAAAAATTCAACCATCGCAAAATTATGAGCGTTGTTTATTGGGATAACGAACAGCAGTTCTATTATGTGAAACGTTTCCAGATCGACGAAGATACTCCGGTTAACAAACCACAGAACTTTATTGGCGAAACACCCGACAATAAGCTAATTAGTATTACCTGGGTTCATTATCCTCGCCTTGAACTTGAATTTGGCGGTAAAAACAGCGACCGTGAAAACGAAATTGTTGAGGTTGCCGAATTTATTAGTATTAAGTCGTACAAAGCAAAAGGAAAACGCTTAACCAATTTCGAAGTAAAAAAAGTAAAAGAAATTGAGCCGGTTGTGAAAGATGAGGATGAACACGAACCACCTTTAGATGAGGATGATAAAGCACCCGAATTGCCCAATTTCGACGATATTCCTTTTGAAGTAAACCGGAACAAAGAAGATGGCGACGACGACAAACTTCAAATGTCGTTGTTCGATTAATTATACATTTTTATGCGATTATAATATACTTGGGATGAGGATTTTTTTAATAGGTTATATGGGGAGTGGAAAGTCGATGGTTGGTAAAGGTTTGGCCAAAAAACTGAATCTTTCGTTCATCGATATGGACGACTACATTGAAGAACGTAATTTCAGGAGCATACCACAAATATTTGCCGAGGATGGGGAAGAAGGCTTTCGCAAACTGGAGCAAAAGGCCTTGGCCGAGCTGGCCAATTTCGAAGATGTGGTGATTGCTACAGGCGGTGGGGCACCTTGTTTCTTTAATAATATGGAAGTAATCAAAAACTCAGGCCGATCGGTTTATTTAAAAGGTTCGCCCCGCATAATCGCCGAGAGGCTTAAACAGTCGAAAGTTGAACGCCCTTTAATAAAAGGTAAAAACGACGAACAACTGGTTAACTTTATCGACGAAACACTTTCGAAACGCGAAAATTGGTACAAACAAGCCGATGTAATTATTGAATTCGATCACGATATAAGTATCGATGAAGTAATAAATCGGATTTAATCATTTAAAAATGATAAGATTTGAAAACGTTTCATTAAAATTTGAATCGGAAACTGTTTTCGATAACCTGTCTTTTACAATTAACGAAGGTTGTCATGCTGTTGTATCAGGCCCATCGGGTAGCGGAAAATCATCGGTTATTAAGTTAATTCAAGGATATTTGCATTCACAAAAAGGCAATATTTATATTGATAATTTATTGCTTTGTAAAAAGAGTATTGGTAATATTCGGTCACATATTGCCTATGTTCCTCAAAATATCAATTTACCCGTTAATAATGGAATTGAATTAGCACAACTAATAGGCATTGCGCAAAAGCAGGCGTTAATTGAAAAAAATCTTTCTGAATTGAATTTGTCGGAAAACTTTTTGTATAAACCTTTCGATGAGATCAGCGGAGGGCAGAAACAACGAATCATTATTGCAATTTGTATGTCGCTTGACCGTAAAATTCTTTTACTCGACGAACCAACATCGGCGCTCGATAATGAGTCGATTGATGATTTAATTGCTTTGGTGAAAAGGATAAAAAATATGACTCTGTTATCGGCATCGCACAATCCACTGTGGATTAAGGCTATGGATCAGGTGGTTGAACTTGGTGAATTTAAGGGGTTTAATTCGTTAGCCGCTAAAAAATAAAGATGAACACTAGCACCGACATCAATATATGGGATTTGCTATTGGGATTTTCAATTTTGATTATTCCTTTCAGCGTTTTTTTGTATTATCGGATACGCTTAATCAATGATTTGATAGTGAGTGTATTACGCATGGTTGTGCAGCTTTTTTTGGTTGCTGTATATCTAGAATGGATTTTCGATAAAAACAACGCGCTAATTAATTCATTATGGGTATTGATGATGGTTATAATTGGAGCTTTTACGGTTGTTCGTAGGGTGAAGATGCCTCTGAAATTATATTTATTGCCTGTTATGTTTGCTGGTTTTTTATCAATTGTAATTATTGACAGTTTCTTTTTGGGCTTAGTTGTAAAACCAGCATACTTTTTCGATGCACGCTACTTTATACCCATTACTGGAATGGTTTTGGGTAATTCGCTTAATCATAATATTGTTGGTTTAAATGCTTGGTTCACTGGTTTATCGAAACAAAAAGAGCTTTACTATTTTCTTTTAACGAATAGTGGAAATAAACATAAAGCAATGCTTCCTTTTATACAAAAGGCCATCATTGCCGGATTAAATCCATTATTGGCTACCAT
>DAOSWJ010000118.1:0-8890 GCA_035380005.1 Prolixibacteraceae bacterium
CCGGCAATACTTTTTAATTTACTGGCATATAAACCCGTACGATTAGTTGGCAAGTACAACTCACTTGAAATGAAGGGAGTTATTTTCGACTTACGGATATTGTATTCAAGCTTTAATCGGTTTTTGTAAATATTTCGATATTCGTTTGGAGCAGTGTAAGTTGTGGCATCATCGTCGATATTTTGATATTGCAATCGGTAGCTCAGCTTAAAGCGCTCGATGTTCTGTTTCACCTGTAACGAGGCCATAACCGTGTGTGTAAATTTATAATTATTTCCATAGTTTTTCCGATTCTTCGAAAACCGGTAAGCAGCCTCAACATCTAAAAATTTAAAGGGCGAGTAGGTCAACCCTGCTTCGGCTTTCAATTTGCCAATTTTCGAAATGTTTTGCTCAAGGCCCAGCTCAGCTTCGGTATATAGATCAAGTTTTTCGAAAAGCGTTTTTTGAACCGAAACCGAAGTACGCGACCGTAAATCGCCCACCACTTTAACATACTGGGCATTAACCCCCGAAAAAGCGATAAGATAAACAAATATGAATATTGTTCTTTTGAACGTTAATGTCATTTTCTAAAATTTCAATTGTGATTTACTGTCATATTTTCGGTTTTTGGAGCCCAAATTTGGCGAACCATGTTCCAAGTGTCGATGTAATTGTTTTCAAAAATTGGATTACTAAGTACAATTGATCCACTAATGCCCCAATCGTAATTATCGCCATAACGCACACCAATGTAATTGTTGGCAAATGTACAATTTTCGGCCACAACATCATGGTTCGATGAGCTGAACCCCAACTCAAGGCCTTGCTGACAATTTCGAACAGTGGTATTGTATATGCGGTGGTGCTTTACTGCCGGTTCGGTACTCGAAAAAGCAAATCCCTCGTGAAAACATGCTTCAACAAGGCAATTACGAATAATTATGGTTCCACCTTCGCCGCCACCCGAATCGATGCCATCGTCTTTGGTGTACATAAAGTAAGAATTTTCGATATTGGCATCGCTGGCGTTTATGTACAATGCATCATTATCGTTATCGCGATATGTTTGTGTGTCGTCGGGGAAATCAGAAAAGTAACTGCCTGTAATACTCAATTGCGACAGGTTGATTTGACCGCTGGTTTTAACCCGCTGAACAACACACAAATCGATCTGAAGCGCACAATTTTCGGGGTAAAACACCTGACCTGGGGAGTCGGTAAATACACAATTATTAAAATGCAGGCTGGTATGCGAAGCTTTAAACAATGCCTGATGTTTAGCATGACCATATTGATACCCGGTACCCGAATGATAGGCGAATGAATTGAAGAATGTATAAGAAGCATTGATACTTGCATTCTCACCTTCGGAAATAAAGCCTCCAAACAAGCTCTCGGCTTTGTTGCTGCTCACCATTATAGGATTGTTGGCAGTTCCTGCAAAAGTAACAGGGCCTTCATTATAAATATTAACTCCTTTGGCAATGATTAAAACAACACCTTCGTTAAAAACAATGCCACCACCCGGCTCAATGGTCAAGTCGGCTTTAAGCTCAACCAAACTGTTGGCAGGCACTTCAACCATTTCCGAAATGTTGTGTTCCAGATCGAACCGCGAAGTTGCTGGCACAATATCAATGTTGTAATCTTTACCGGCAATAACAAAAGCATCACTTTGTGAAGTTTCGAAATTGCTAAGCGTTGTTCCTGTTCCATTCTTTATAAGAAACGATTTGCCATTTTTTGTAGTCGCTTCGAGGTTAATCATTTGATGCATTTCGTAGTTATTAATTTGCATCAAAAAAGGAACAGGTATGCCGGGCACATATTGCCGCGGATGCAGAATGTTAATTTCTCCATCGAAATTTGTACTCAATTGAGCTGGAGCTGGCACCCACTTTTTCAATCCCCATTCAGTTTCGCCACGTTCGGGATCGAGTAAAACAAAAGATATTTCTTTCCGACCGCTAATTTTTAAGGTATAAAATCCGGCATCCGATAATTCATAAATACCCCTATCGAATACTATTGCATTATTGTTGATAAGCACCTCTCCGTTTACATCGTTTTCGAGCACAAGCGGAGCTTCGTAATTGGTTTTATCGCTTAACTTCGAAAGTTTAATGTCTCCGCTAAGCAAATTATCGTCGGGTTTGTTACACGAAAACGAAAGCAACATCAGAAACAGTACTATTAGAAATATGTGCTTATTTTGTATCATACATTACTCTATTTGTTGGTTAATCCATTGTCTTCGTTCTTTTAAAAAATTTAGCTTTTCGGTATAGTTTGATTCAAATAGCTCCTTATTGGTTGCATCAACATCGTAAACCGATTGCTCCGAAATAATTGGCTTATTGTAAAAAGGTGCCAATTCGGCATAAACCTGTGCAAACGATGCCTCAATAGTTTTGGTATCGAACACATTAAGTACCCACTTAAGGTTTTCTAAATAACGTGCATACATATAATCGTCGAAAGCAATTGCGTATTCAATATCATCTTCGATAGTAAAGATTAGCCTGCCCTGAAGTTCGTTCAGCACCTCATCGTGGCTGGTGTAAATGCGTTCGCCAAAAATGTTACCGATTGCCCACGAACGTCCCACTTCGTGTGGTTTACCCGCAAAAATATCATCGTAATCCCAGGGCAAAATATCGAAATAAACACCATTTTTGGTTTCAATGCCATATAAGAAAATCTCGTCGGTATTGTCGCCATTTTCAACCAGCATATCGAAAGCCATTTTTCGCATGTAATTATCAATGTTCATCTGTTCCGATAGCTTTTGATACAATTGTTCGCCTTTGTACAAAGTGAGGGTGTTATAAATACTTTTGAAACTTTCGCGATATGCATTTTCACTGTATTTCCCTAACCCACTAACCATTAACTCGCTTATGTTGCCCTTGTAATCGCGTCGTATCACAACATTTGCCCCTTTGTTTTCGAAAAGAAACTCGTCGGGGTCTTCAATAAAAAGATACAAACCTTGGTGCAGGTCGTTCAACATCAACTCGGTATAAAACGAATAAAGTGGCCACAAGTTAAGCTTATTGAGCATTATGTGCGACAGCCTGTTTTCGATATAAGTATAATCGAAAACCATGGCAATAAGTTTGAATTTTTCGAATGCTTTGGTTTGAGCGTCTTCGTCTTGTTGGGCAAATGGCATGGCATTGGTAAGGTTTACCGCAAAACTTTTACGCTGAAAATTGAGTGCACTGGCTCCACGTGTATTTAACCGATCAACTTCAAAACTTACATTGCCGTAGGTCATTGCATGTAGCGAGTCAATATAAATTTTAATTTCGCGTGAAAGTAATATGCTATCAACAGTTGAATTGGGCATCTCAAACACAAAAACATTGTTTTGATAAGCCGGCACTGTTATGTATTCTTCGTAACACGATACAAACAAAAAAAGCGATATGAATGCCAGCCAAAAAAACTTCATTTTGGTATTTATTTGCTTTGGTTTTCAGCTTTATCGGCTTCGGCAAAATCTTTCAATTTAAATTGCCCGGGCTCAATTGTCCATTCTTCCTTCAGCTCCCAGTTCGACTTTATATTTATAATTTTAGGAAAGTAGTAAACAGCTTCGGGTTTTATTTTTTCAGTATAATTGCCACTGTCCCATTTTTGGTTATTATTTGTATCGTCAATAAATTTTACTTTGTACTTGCCGGGTTTCAGATAGTTGAAAACAACTTCGTCTTGCCCTTGCTCCTTTTGCAACTGCAAAACTACATCTTCTTCTTTCGAATTTTTGAGCAATTGTACTATGCCTGCATTGTCGAAACCTTTAAAATTAAAAATGGCAGTGCCATAAAAATCAGCCTTTTGCGACTTAAATTTCATTTCGAAAGCATTGTTGTAAATACCTCCGTACGACTTTACGGCAGCTGAATCGATCGTTAGCACATAACTTGTTGCTTCGTTAACTTCAAAATCTATTTGGTATTTCCGCTTCGAAATGGGAGTTATATTAAAGTCAACATCTTCGAAGGTTGAATCGTTAATGGCCAATTTTAAACCAACCCACTGGCTGTCGGGTAAAGTTATTGGCAAAGGAGCCAAAATTTGTAGTTTGCTGTTTAAATCGAAAGTTGCGCTTACATTACCGGTGAAATCAAATAAGATCTCTTCATTAACAACATCAACCTTTTTCTGACCCACTTTTCGGGGAGCTGCGTATGCCAGTTTCAAAGTATCGGTTTTGGTTACAAAATTATTGAGCGTATCAAGTACTGTGTAATCAAGTTTTAACAAAATTGTATCGGTTTCAATCAGCAAGCTATCAATTAACCAAACCAGTATAGAGTCGTTGTTTGTGGTGATTTCCTTATATATTTTATTATCGAAGTCATCAACATTTAAACATTCGTATTTAAACGAGTCGGAAAGCTGTTCATTAAAAGCGAGACTGATACGGTCTTTTTCCTCACGGCGGGCATAAATCAGGTTTTGATTGAATGATTTCTCGAGAAAAAGAAAAGCAAAAACCGGAGGAGGTAAAAAACTGGTTGAACCAGTAACGGTAATGCTGGTATCACCCTGTTCGTTGATTGTGGTATCGACACTCGCAATAAATGTAGCCGTAGGGCTTAACAAACTATCATAAAAAGCAATCTGCTCGTTCTGCCTCGAAAAAAAGAGGTTTTTATCGCCATCGACCAGGCCAAATAAACTATAGTCACCACTGGCCAGATTATCGAACATAAAATGTCCTTTTGCATCGGTTTGAGCAATGTAATCGGGTTTAGTGCCGGTAAAAAACGTATCGGAGCTGTTTACATACAATGTAGCCAAAGCATTTTCAACCGGTTCGTGATTAAACGCATCAAGCAAATAGCCTTCAATCCTAAGGGTGTCAATCTCGTTGTATGTTGAAAAAAGCATCCTGAAACCGTCAATTTTATTGCCTTCGTTGTAATCCTTAATCAGGTCTTTAAAATCGATAGAGTAAGTACGATTTTCGGCTAATGTTTCGTTAAATTTGATATTGATACTTTTGCCCTTTATTTTAACACTTGGCTTTTCGGCCAATGGAGGCGATACAATTAATTTTGATTCAAGATTTTCAGCAACAATATATTCATCGAACGACAAGTTGATTTCGTTGCCAGTGAATGATGTCTGCAAATTAAGGGGTATGCTTTCGGTAATAATGGGAGGTATTGAGTCGCGCGGTCCTCCTTGTGGTCCAACACCCGGATTCGCACACGAATGTGCGCCCCAAATATATAATGCAAGCAAACTCAAAAGAATTGTTTGCTTACCAATATTCCCAAAAAAAATAGAAAGGTTTCTCTTCATTTTTAAAAATTTCACCAAAAGCCATCGAAAGCCGGTATTTGTTCTTGCTGATTATTTATTTGATTGCTATCGAAACAATCAACATCGACATTTAAGTTCTCGGGCCTTTCGAATTCAAAATGGTCATTATATTTTAATGTTGAATCGGTAAATACCTTTTTAAAGAAACGCCCAAAAACCGGCAAGGCGGTATTCGATCCTTGTCCCAAGGTTATGGTATTGAACCTAATGCTTCGGTAATTAGCGCCTGTCCAGGTACCGGCCACCAGCTCAGGTGTATATCCCACAAACCAGCCATCGCTTTGATCTTGTGTTGTACCGGTTTTTCCTGCAAAAGGAACACTGAATCCGCCATAATCTTTAAAAACTTCGTATTTCGAAACCAAACGTATGCCGGTACCTTCACGAACCACATTTTGCAAAAGGTTAGTCATAAGGTACGCTGTTTGCTCATCAATGGCATCGTGCCTGCGAGGCGAAAAACTGGCTAAAAGGTTACCATTTTTATCTTCGATACGGGTAACAACAATAGGTGTGGTATAAACTCCCTTGTTGGCAAAAACCCCGTAGGCAGCTACCATTTCGTATAAAGTAATTTCGGCAGTTCCCAAAAACATCGAAGGTACAGCCGGCACATCGCTGTAAACGCCCATGCGTTGCATTACACCCTTCATCGACTCGGGATTGTAACGTTTCATTACCCATGCCGAAATTTGGTTAACCGAGTTGGAAAGCCCCCAGCGTAATGTTACCATTTTACCGTCGTAATCGGTTTTCGACGAGTTTTTAGCTGTCCAGGTTGTACCATCGTCGAGTATAAAAGTTTGTTCAACATTAGGCACTTGCTGGCAGGGCGATAGGCCGTTTTGCATTGCCAGAGTGTACAAAAATGGCTTACATGTTGAACCCACCTGGCGTTTGTAGGTCGATGAACGCACCATATCAATTTCGGTAAAGCCATAGGCCGAACCACCTACCCAAGCCCTTACAGCGCCCGATGCTGGCTCCATGGCCATAAACGACGAACTTAAGTGCTTCAGGTAATACTTAATAGAGTCGAGCGGACTCATAATGGTATCTTTGTAACCCTCCCAGGTATATACAATAATTGTATCGGGCGTAGCAAAAGCTTTTTTAATTTGCTCCTCGGTAAGGCCCTGTTGTTTAAGTGCTTTATAACGATGACTTTGCCTGATACGTGCATTTAAAATATTATTGGCTTCGTCGGTACTAATATCGTTCGAGAAAGGAGGATTGCGTAATGTGCGCACTTGAGCATCGAGCTGTGGTTGTATCAGTTTCAAATGATCTTCAACTGCCTGTTCGGCATATTGTTGCATCCGATAGTTAATAGTGGTATAAATTTTCAACCCGTCTTTGTATAAATCGTATGGTTCACCATCGGGTTTAATGTTTTTGTTGCACCAACCGTAAAGCGGATCGTTGTACCAAGCTAACGAATCCTCGAGATAACGTTGTTGTGACAATGGCGAACTGCCATAGTTCTCTCGCAAAGGTTTTGTAGCAATCATTGTACGTTCAAGGTACTTTCTGAAATAAGGTGCCATACCGCTCTTCAACTCACTACGGTTAAAATCAATATCGAGTGGCAGCGTTTTTATTGAATCGAACTGTGCTCGGTTAATGTAACGATTTTTGAGCATTTGTGCCAACACTACATTGCGACGGGTAAGTGCACGATCTTCGAAACGAACAGGGTTGTACAAGAACGGGTTTTTGAGCATACCAACTAACATAGCAGCTTGGTGCATTTGTAACGAATCGAGCGAAGAATTGAAATAAGTTTGGGCTGCAACCTTTACCCCAAAAGCACCATGAATGAATTCAAACTTATTCAAGTACATGGTAATTATTTCTTCTTTAGTATAACTTCTTTCAAGCTTAACGGCGATTACCCATTCCCTAAATTTCCGAACCAAAAATTTTAATCCCGAATTATCCTCCCTCGGGAAAAGCAGTTTCGACAATTGTTGCGATATGGTACTTCCCCCGCCAGAGCTCAAATCGCGGGTAATTATACCTTTGAAAACCCTGAACAGCCCCCTGAGATCGATCCCCGAATGTTTATAAAAACGTTCGTCCTCGGTTGCAACCAGAGCACTAACCAGATAAGGTTCCAAATCGGGGTACTGAGCCAATGTTCGATTCTCGCTTTTATAATATTTGCCCAATAACTTGCCGTCGGTTGTAATAATCTCGGTTGCAACGAGATTTTTTGGGTTTTCAAGTTCATCAAACGATGGCATAAAACCTAGCTTACCAGCCGATATGAGCCAAAAGAAAATTATGGCCGAAAGAACTGTAAATAAAGCCAGTCCCCACATTATCTTAATGTATATTCCGAATTTGTTGCTTTTAGCTTCCATTACTAAAATTTTGTACAAAGATAAAAATATAACACCTTGTTCGAAGTAAATTAACTTTTTCGCTTTTAAAATTGAAAGCTATTAAACTTGCTATCAGAACTGTTGTAGTATTTATATTATTGTATATTTGTGCCCTGAAATAAAAAAAATATAACATTGCAGACAAAAAAATTTTGATCTTACTTTTTGAATTTCTTTAATTTGCAAAATATTTCGATCCACATACACGTAATTAAACAGTGGTTAAAATACAAGTTCATTGATTTGAATTGATTTTTTTATTGATTGTAAAACATTGGAAAAGTAATATATGATAGAAAATCTGGTTATTGTTGAGTCACCTGCAAAAGCTAAAACAATTGAAAAATTTCTGGGAAAGGATTTTTTGGTTAAATCAAGCTTCGGGCATATCCGCGATTTGGACAAAAAAGAATTTGGTGTTGACATTACAAATAATTTCGAACCCAACTACATAATTTCCTCCGACAAAAAAAGTGTTGTTAAAGAACTTAAAGGTTTAGCCAAAGATGCCAAAACGGTTTGGTTAGCATCTGATGAGGACCGCGAAGGAGAAGCCATCGCCTGGCACCTAAAAGAAACTTTAGGCCTCGACGAAGAAAAAACCAAACGAATTGTTTTTCATGAAATTACCAAGAATGCTATTCTTGAAGCCATTCAAAAACCCCGAAAAATAAACAAACACCTTGTTGATGCACAACAAGCACGCCGGGTACTCGACCGCTTAGTAGGTTTTGAAGTTTCGCCTGTATTATGGAAAAAAGTAAAACCCCAACTATCGGCAGGCAGGGTTCAGTCGGTTGCTGTAAGGTTAATTGTTGAACGCGAACGCGAAATACACAACTTTACGGCCACATCTGCCTTTAGGGTAAATGCGGTTTTTACTGTCGAAACCGACAAAGGTTCAGCCCAAATTAAAGCTGAACTTAACAAGCGTTTCGACACAAAAGACGAAGCAAAAGCTTTTCTCGAAAAATGCAAGTTGGCTCAATACAAAGTTAGCGATGTAGTTACCCGCCCCATTAAGCGCAGCCCTGCACCGCCTTTTACCACATCGACATTACAACAAGAGGCAAGCCGTAAATTAGGCTTTTCGGTTTCGCAAACCATGAGCGTTGCCCAGAGGCTTTACGAAGCAGGTAAAATAACCTACATGCGTACCGACTCGGTTAACCTTTCGG
>DAOSWJ010000119.1:0-8882 GCA_035380005.1 Prolixibacteraceae bacterium
GCAATATTTGGGTAATAAACCGCAATATGGCTATTGAAGTTATCGATCCGGTGAACTGTATTGTAATCAAACAATATAAAAACGAATTGGCAATTATTCCCCCTTCGGCACACGATTATCGTTTTTCGCTCGACACAAACAACCATCCTTGGATTTACAACGTTAACGATGAGGAAGGTGCTTACTACTTCGACATTGAAAACAAAAAAATAGTTCACTACCACAGCAGTTCGAAAAGCCACCCCATAAGCAACGACATTGTAAGTTGCATTTCGACTAACCTGGCTGGCAATGTTCTGATTGGCACCGACCATGGCGGACTGAACCTTATCGACAAAAAGAACAATACAAATACTGTTTATCAATTCGAACAAGGCGAAAAAAATGCCTTATCGCAAAACAGTATAACTTCTATTTTGCGCGACAGTAACGGAACACTTTGGATCGGAACTTACAAAAAGGGCGTTAATTATTTCCACCCCGACTTATTCAAATTCGACACATACACGCATAACCCTACCCGCCAAAAATGGCTCACTACCAGCGATGTAAATACTTTTGCCGAAGATAAAAACGGAAACTTATGGATTGGCTCAAATGGAGGCGGACTGCTCTATTTCGACCGTAAAAACCGCACCTTCAAAACTTATAAACACCAACCCAATAATCCCTCGAGTATAAGCAGCGATGTAATTGTTGATTTATGCATTGACCCCACAGGAGGACTTTGGATAGGAACTTACACCGGTGGTTTAAATTATTTCGACGGCAAGAAATTTACCCGTTATCAGCACCAGGCAAACAACCCTCGCTCCATTCCGAACAATAATGTATGGGCTGTTCACATCGACCGCGACAAACAACTGTGGATTGGCACCCTTGGTGGGGGCATTTCGTCGTTCGATCCAAACACTAATCAATTCAGCCATTTTACACCATTTGGAAACACCGGTGGCAACTCAAACTTTGTAATGGCCATAGCCGAAGACCCCAATAGCAACCTTTGGATTGCCAAAGCAGTAGGCGTCGATTTTTATGACAAAAACAGTGGCAGTTTCACCCAATTTGTTCATGACGAAAACTCAGACAACAGTTTAAGCAACAACACTGCTCTCGATATTTATTGCGATAGCCGTGGCTGGGTTTGGATAGCAACTCGCGAGGGATTAAACCTGTATTGGCCAAATGAACAAAAATTTACACTTTTTGATGTTAGCGATGGCTTAATCGACAACAATATTTTAACAATTTTAGAAGACAATTCGGGCAATATTTGGGTAGCTACACCCCAAGGCTTATCCTATATTGGCATATCAATCGACAAAAATGGCCAAGCCCTTTTCAGCTTTAAAAGCTACGACGATAAAGACGGTTTGCATGGCAAAGAATTCAACGAACATGCCGCATATAAAACCCAAAAAGGCGAACTGATTTTTGGCGGTGCCGACGGATTCAGCATTTTCGATCCGGCAAACCTCGCAACAACACCCTTTGCTGCTAAAGTATTCTTCAACAGCCTAAAAGTTGACAATAAAACGGTTGAGCCACATAAGCCATTCAACAACCGTATTATGCTTAAAAACACCATAAATTACTCCAAACAACTGGAATTAAAACACTTCGAAAAGACTTTCTCGATATCGTTCTTAGCCATCAATTTTTTAAATCCCGAGAAAACACTCTTCCATTACAAACTCGATGGGTTTAACGAACAATGGAGCACATTAACCGGAAACAATCGCGAAATAACCTATACCAACCTCCATCCCGGAACCTACACTTTACATTTGTATGCTTCCGATTCTGAAAATCTCCAGAAATCGGAACCTATTAGCCTTCAAATAATTGTACTCCCTCCTTTTTGGCGCACCAAATGGGCATATTCTCTTTACCTGATTCTTATACTGTCGGTAATTTTCTTAATCATACAACAAATTGTAAAACGCGAAAGGAATAAATTTTTGGCCGAACAAGAAAAACGCGAAAACGCAAAAATCCACGAAATGGACATGCTAAAACTCAAATTCTTCACCAATATCAGCCACGAGTTTCGCACACCATTAACCTTAATTTTATCGCCACTCGAAAAAATAATAAAAACAACCGATAACCCCAACAACAAAAACCAACTAAAGCTGGTGCAACGCAACGCCAAAAGGTTATTAAGCTTGGTTAATCAATTGCTCGATTTCAGGAAGCTCGAAGTACAAGGCTTAAGTCTCGATGTTCGCGAAGGCGAATTGGTTTCGTTTTGCCGCGAAACTACCGAATCGTTTTCCGACTTATCGGAATCGCGAAATATTAAATTGAGTTTTAGCTCAAATATTGAATCGCTAAATGCATCGTTCGACTACGACAAAATTGAAAAGATAATTTTCAACCTCTTATCAAATGCCTTTAAATTTACACCCGAAAACGGATTGGTAAACGTAAATTTTCAATACCTCGCAGATAACACCCAGCCTAAAGTTGTTATCGAAGTGAGCGATACCGGCATTGGCATCCCCAAAGATAAGCAAGAACTCATTTTTGAACGTTTTGTACAAAACATACCTACTGGCACTAGTGTAAACAAAGGCAGTGGCATTGGACTTTCGTTAACCCGCGAGTTTGTTCAAATGCACGAAGGCCAAATTGCCGTGGAGAGCGTACCAGGCTTGGGTAGCTCGTTTAAGGTTGAGCTACCCCTAAAATCGAGCTTTAAACTACAGCAAGCAAACAACGATGCCGTCAATTTTCAATTCGGCAAACCAAAAACCGAAGATCAATCAAACAGCATTGAAAAAAACCTTTCGAAACCCTATAAATTGTTGATTGTAGAAGACAATCCCGACATTAGGTTTTATTTAAAAGACAACCTCAAAACCGACTACGATATTATCGAAGCAGCAAATGGGGAACAAGCATGGCAATTAATCCCCGACATTTTGCCCGATTTAATTGTTAGCGATATTATGATGCCCGGCGTCGATGGTATTGAACTTTGCCGAACCATTAAAACCGACAAACGCACCTCGCACATTCCGGTTATTTTGCTTACAGCCCGTACAGCCGATCAGCACAAGCTTGAAGGCCTCGAAAACGGAGCCGACGATTACATCACCAAACCGTTCAATTTCGAATTGCTTGAATTGCGTATTCGGAACCTACTCGAGCTTCGCGAAAAAATGAGAACCAGATTCCAAAAGAACTTCGAAATTCAACCATCGGAAATCAGCATTACTTCGCTCGACGAAAAGTTTTTGACCAAAGTTAAAACCATTACCGAAGAGAATATGCAGGAACCCGAATTTTCGGTTGAAAAGTTAAGCAGCGAAGTAGGCATAAGCCGCGCACACCTTTACAACAAACTACTTGCACTAACGGGCAAAACACCTATTGAATACATACGCATTATGCGCATCAGGCGGGCAGCACAACTACTCGAAAAAAGCCAGCTCACTGTAATGGAAGTTGCTTATAAAGTAGGTTTTAACGACCCTCGCTATTTTACAAAACACTTCAAAAGCGAGTACCAACTCACCCCTACTCAATATATCAAAAAACACGCAACCAACAGTTCTAATCAAAACGGAGCAATTAACGACGATTCAACTGTTAAATAAACTATTACTGTTTGTCGAAAATACGATATTGCACATTGAAAAACCCAGTGTGATTATTGTCACATAAAAACACATGTTTTAGGACATTTTTCGGCTTTTCGTCATTTTTGTCACTAAACTTATCGAACAATAAAAACCAATTTCTTGTTTAGCTTTTTATGTTTAGCCATTTAAACAAACTAATCATAAACTTGTAATTGAATACTAACCATAATGAAGTTACACGAATATCAATCAAAAAAACTGCTACTTGAGGCAGGGCTTCCTGTTCCGGCCAGTGTACATGTTAGCCATTACAGCGAGGTTAAAGCTGCACTCAGCCAATTGGGTATAAAAAAAGGCGTAGTTAAAGCTCAAGCCTACACCGGAGGACGAGGAAAAGCAGGAGGTATAAAACTTTTCAAAAGCGAAACCGAAGCCATCGAGTTTACAAAACAACTTATTGGCATGCAACTGGTAACGCACCAAACAGGCCCCGATGGAGTTAAAGTTCACTCGGTGCTCATTGAAGAAGCAAGTAACATTGACAAAGAGTTTTATGTTGCCATTTTGCTCGATCGTGCTAAAGTAAGCCCACTTATCATGATTTCGCCCGACGGGGGAATGGATATTGAAGCGGTAGCTGAACAAACACCCGATCGCATATTGCGTTTATACCCCGAATTTGGCAAAGCTTTATCTGATAAACTCAAATCAGAAGCAGCCCGTTTTTTGGGTTTAAGCGGCTTGCTTGCCAACGAGTTGGGCAATGTATTGCAAAAACTATTCGATGTGTACCTGAAATACGATGCATCGTTGCTCGAAATCAACCCGCTTATTACCACAGCCGAAGGGCATTTGGCTGTGCTCGACTGCAAGTTCGATATTGATGACAACGCTGCATACCGGCAGCTTGGAACCGGCGGCGACCCTAACGCCGATAAAACACCTGCCGAAATCGAAGCCGCAAAGTTCGGTATGAGTTACATATCGCTCGATGGAAATATTGGCTGTATGGTTAATGGTGCCGGATTGGCCATGGCCACCATGGATTCGATTAAACACAACGGAGGCGAACCAGCTAACTTTCTCGACGTGGGAGGTTCGGCCAGCCAAGAAGCCGTAACCCACGCATTCAACATTATTTCGAACGACCATGCAGTAGGTGCAATTCTTGTAAATATTTTTGGCGGAATAATGAAATGCGATACCATTGCCAACGGAATTGTAGCTGCCGTTAAAAAAAGCGGGCTAAAAGTGCCCTTGGTGGTTCGTCTCGAAGGCACTAATGTTGAATTAGGCAAAGAAATCATTCGCAACTCGGGGCTCAACATTATTAGTGCCGATAACCTCGACGATGCCGCACACAAAGCCGTTTCAGTAACTAAAAAATAAAAACAGCCATGTCAATACTTGTCGATCAAAATACAAAACTTATTACCCAGGGAATTACCGGTAAAGCAGGTTTGTTTCACACCAAAGCATGTGCAGCCTACGGTACAAATGTAGTAGGAGGTGTAAACCCACGAAAAGCAGGCAGTAAAATTGAGGGATTTCCGGTTTTTGGAAATGTAAAACAGGCTGTTACCGAAACGGGAGCCAATACAAGCATGATATTTGTACCTGCGCCTTACGCCGCCGACGCTATTGTTGAAGCTGCCGATGCAGGCATCAAATTAATTGTAGCCATCACCGAGGGCATTCCGGTGCGCGATATGCTCAACGTTCACGAGTACCTTAAAAAATCCGATTCGATTTTGGTTGGCCCCAACTGCCCAGGCATAACCACTGCAGGCGTTGCCAAAGTTGGTATCGCTCCTGGCTTTATCCATCAAAAAGGAAAAGTAGGCATTGTTTCGCGCTCGGGCACCTTAACCTACGAGGCAGTTCATCAGACCACACTTACCGGTTTAGGGCAAACCACTGCTGTTGGAATTGGCGGCGACCCGGTACACGGTCTCAACCATATCGATGTAATTCGGATGTTTGAAGAAGATCCCGAAACCGAAGCCATTGTGCTTATTGGCGAGATTGGCGGAAACGACGAAGAAATTGCTGCCGAGTACATTAAAACGAATGTTAGCAAACCCGTTGCAGCCTTTATTGCAGGTGCATCGGCACCCAAAGGCAAACGAATGGGACATGCCGGAGCAATTATTAGCGGATCGAAAGGCACTGCCCAAAGCAAAATAAAAGCACTTAGCGATGCCGGTGTTTTGGTAGCCCGAACTGCTGCCGACATTGGCCACATGATGTGCATAGCCCTTCGCGAACGAACCGGACGTTGCCATTGCAACAATGCTGCCGATTGCCGCTATTAAAAAACACATAACGATAAAACAAAGATTTTTTGATAAAATGGCAGCTATTTACATATAGTTTACCCGATTTATCAGGAATTAAACTTCCATTTTGAAAAAAAATGCCCATTTTCGCATTCAATTTATAATGAATAGAAAATGGCCAACATTTGTATTGTCATTCCGTTTTATAACGAAGCTACTCGATTCGATCTGGCTGCATTTAACCAGTTTTACACCTCGAATACCAACTGTTATTTTTGTTTGGTAAACGATGGCAGCACCGACAATACCGAAGCGATGCTCAAAAATGCAGGTACAACAGAACGTACCACACTTATCAATGTTGAACAAAACAGTGGCAAAGCAGAAGCCATTAGAACTGGAATGCTCTACGCAAAAAAGTGGCATAAGTTCGATCATTTTGCTTTTATCGATGCCGACTTCTCAGCTCCTCTCGAGTCAATTCCGTACATGATTGCCAATGCCCAAGGCGCTTCATTTATAATTGGGTCGAGGTTAATGATTTTAGGCAAAAAAATTATTCGCAATAATTTCAGGCATTATACCGGCCGTATTTTTGCAACCTTGGCATCGGAAATGCTTAAGTTACCCATTTACGACACCCAGTGCGGCGCAAAAGTTTTTGGCAAACAACATATCGACACTGCTTTTGGCGAAGCCTTTGAAACCACATGGCTGTTCGACCTTGAAATCATAATGCGTTTAGTAAAAACAGACGGATGGCAAGGATTTAAAGCTTATGCAACTGAAGTTCCGCTTTACGAATGGATTGAAAAGGGAGGCTCAAAAGTAAAACTATCGTACATGTTCCGCCTGCCTTTCGATTTATTAAAAATCAGAAAAAAATATGGAAAAGCCAACTAAGAACTTTGCAGGAACTGCCGCGCACATTATATTAAGCTTGTTGTTTGTTTACCTGGCTTTTGGAAAAATTATACCCGATATTAACAATGTGTACTTCAGTAAAAACGGCGATGGTTTCAGAACTTATTACGGCATGTATTACCATGCCAAATACGACTCGAGCTATCACCACATTGGCGCAATGAACTACCCCTACGGCGAATTGTTAAATTTTACCGACTGCCAGCCACCTGTTTCAAACACCATTCGCTTTATTTCTAACAACATAATCGACATTTCGGCATACACAACCGGCATTAACAACGCATTAATGATACTGTCGATGGTTTTGGCCTCGATATTCATTTTTTTAATATTGAGAAAATTAAAAGTAAGTTGGTGGTTTGCATCGCCCGTAGCACTTTCTATTGTGTTTTTGTCGCCCCAAATTCAACGTATGGGCGGTCATTTTTCGCTTTCGTGGATGTTTTGGATCCCGCTTTCGATTTACCTTTTAACGCGTTTCAACAAAAAAGAATCGTGGGCAACAAGTATATTTGTTGCTTTTTCGGCCTTTATTGCCGGTTCAATGCATTACTATTTTTTAGCTTTCTGGCTATTCATTTTTTTCCCTTATTGGCTGTACCGTTGGTTTTTGCAAAAAGAATTTCCCTTTAAAAAATTAGATTTATTACACCTTTTTATTCAAGTTTTTTTGCCTTTAATATTATTGCAACTCAATTTAATTATCAACGACAACATTACCGACCGCACATCAAACCCTTGGGGCTTCTATGCTTTCAAAGGCCACCCAGCTGGAGTGTTCCTACCTTTGTTCAAATCATATTTTCCTTTCTTTAATAAATTAGGATTCGCACACAGAGTACCATGGGAAGCATTTTCGTACATCGGAATTGTTGCCTCGGTGGTATTTTTTATAATGAGCTATCAATGGATTTCTAAAAGCATAAAACACAAAGCAGTTCAAAGTTTCACCAACAATAAAATTCTCGACTATTTAACCGGCATATCTTTTTTAGTGCTGTTATTTTCATTTGGTATCCCTTTTATTTTTGGGCTCGACAAGTTACGGCAAATAGCAGGACCGCTGGGACAACTACGAGGAGTAGCGCGCTTTGGCTGGCTTTTTTACTATACCGTTAACATTGTAGCATTCCGTTATATCTACTTCAAGTATTTCGAATTGAACAGTAAGTACAAAGGCAAAATTCTTGCATTTTTTTTCGTTTCGGTTTTTGCTTTCGAAGCATGGAGTTACTCGGCAAAATATCAGAACATTTTAAACAACCACATGCCCGAAACCGAAGTTCAAACCAGTGGAAGTATAGCAAATGTACTGACAAATAATTTCGAAGCAGATAACTTTCAAGCAATTTTGCCCCTGCCCTATTTCAACATTGGCTCCGAAAGTATTTGGCTTGAACCCAAATGCGAGAGTATGCAAAACTCGTTTATTGCATCGATGGTTACCGGCTTGCCAAATATTGGTGTAATGGCAGCCCGCACATCAATATCGCAAGCATATAAAAATATTGCTTTAACCCTATTGCCGTGGAAAGCCTACGAAGTACTGAATGACTACCCCAATAACAAGCCGATATTGCTTTCAGTTGCCCGCTGCAATGAGCTGAGAGCAAACGAACAGCGCTTAATTCGTCATTCAGAACAAATTGCAAGTTCAAATGATTACGATTTTTACACGCTACACATCGACACTTTACGTGCTTTGCCCAGTATTTATAATTATCCGAAACACTATGCAGCAATAAACGATTCGATTAAGAAAACAGCAATCAACTCACAAACCTTTTGGCTGAACCAAAACCAATTAACACTTTCGCGAAAATTCAGCAATGCAGCAGAGTGCAAAATAAAAACCGACACAAACAAACCGGTTTTTTTGCGGTTCTGGGTGAATAATTTTGAAACTGATTTGGTTGCCCGAACACAAATATTAATTATTCAGGCCGATACAACTCACCAAACGTTTAAAGAAACCTATACCGATATTTTTAAAAATATATGAACCATTGACAAACAACGGGCTTTGCTTGAAATTAAACTTGATGCTCAAAAAGAAGAGCAACTAATTAAGCTCTCATTTAAAAAC
>DAOSWJ010000120.1:0-8757 GCA_035380005.1 Prolixibacteraceae bacterium
TTCAGCTTGAGCAATTACACAACGCACGCGGTACTTTTGAGCTGCCTCGCGAAATAGCATACGACCGTAACTACAAAGATTTTTACAACTACTCGCAAAATACCGATTGGCTCGAAGCCATTACCCAAGTGGGGATGACCCAAGACCACTACTTTGCACTTTCGGGTGGTGGCGATAAAACAAGGTATTCGGCATCGTTCAGTTATGTCGACGAAGGAGGTACAACCATTAACACCAATTCGCAACGTTTCTCAACGCGTATCAACCTCGACTATATTTTATCGAAAAAACTGATGTACACCATTTTGTTCAGTTATACAACCAACAATATTGATGGTAATGTAAGCATTGGAGACTATAACATACGTAAAATGGCCTATGTAAAAGCGCCTAACATGAGTATTTACGAATACGACGAAAATGGCGATCTTACTGGCGAATATTTTAACCCAATTAACAGTTACCAAGGCAGTGGTGGTACTTTCTTTAATCCTGTAGCGGTAGGTCGTTTGGGCCAAAACAACAAAAAAGAATACAGTCTTGAGAATACTTTCAGGCTCCGCTATATCATAAACGACTGGTTAACTTTCAGGCAAACGGTTTCGTTTCAATATACCGGTTCAAAATCGAATGTATTTTTGCCTCACAATGCTTTAGGTGTCGATTGGTTAGACTGGCAAGTGAACAAAGCCGAAGAATCAAACAACATTTATTCGGCTATTCGTACCGAAACGCAGTTTATTTTTAATGCACCTTTAGACCCAAAAATTCACGATTTGTCGGGAGCTGTTTCGTGGGTAACCAACCAATCGAACTACGAATGGATGAACCTGCAAAGTAACCGTACACCATCGGTTAGCTTGCAAGACCCCGCAATTAACGCACAAATTAACTGGATTGGCTCAGGTTCGGGCGATGCTCGCGACCTTGGTGCTGTTTTCAATGTTAACTACAAATACCTCGACCGTTACATGCTTCAAATCAACTCACGTGCCGATGCCAACTCAGCTTTTGGGCGAAACAGCCGTTGGGGTATTTTTAACGGTGTTTCTTTAGGGTGGCGTTTCTCCGAAGAAGCATTTTTGGCTGGTGCCGATTGGTTGGGCGAAAGTAAACTGCGCGCCAGTTGGGGTACAGCCGGTAGGCCTCCTGGCGATCCGTATGCTCGTTTTGCTTTGTATCAAACTGCCGGATCAGGAACTTATGCTGGTAATCCTGCAATTATTCCTGGGCGTATTCAGCTCGATAACCTTAAGTGGGAAAATGTAGAATCGTACAATGTTGGTATTGATCTCAATTTCTTTAAAGATCGTCTGTTTATTCAATCTGACTTATATACAAAAACTACAACCGATATTCTTTTTAGCAATTATGCACTACCAACCTCAGCAGGTTTTACCCAGTTGAATTTTTATAATGGTGGTGAAATGAAAAATATGGGTTGGGAATTCATGATGAATTACAAAATAATACAGAAGAAAGATTTAGTTTGGACTGCATATTTTAACACTTCTAAAAACGTAAATCAGTTTTCTAAACTGCCCGATAATTTTAACAACGAGCGTTCAACTTCGATTGCCAATGGCGAGTATCCGCGCCGTATTGTTGAGGGTGAACCTATTGGCTCGTTCTTTGGTTTCGAGTACCTTGGCGTTTGGGCCAGCGATGCCGATGTAATGGCAATGGATTCAATTGGGAATCCGATACTCGACGCCGATGGCAAGATTGTACCGCTTACCTACATGGGTACTTACACCTTTAAAGGTGGCGATGCCCGCTACAAAGATCAAAACCACGATGGTAAAATCGACCTTAACGATGTGGTTTACATTGGCGACTCTAACCCCGATTTTATTGGCGGTTTTGGTACAGCATTCCAATATAAAGATTTCGATATTTCGGTTGGTTTCCACTACCGTGTAGGTTTCGATATTATTAACGGTATTGCCATCGAAACCGAAGGGATGAACAATAAAAACAACCAAAGTAAGGCCGTGTTGCGCCGCTGGCGTACTCAAGGTCAGGACGAAGCAAACATGTTGCCGCGTGCCTACGAAAACCACCCTGCCAACAACCTTGGTTCCGACCGTTATGTTGAGCGTGGCGACTACTTGAGGTTGAACAACGTTAAAATTGGCTACAAAGTACCCAAAAGCATCTGTAAAAAATTATATATCGATAGGATGAACCTTGCCTTAAGTGCGCGTAAACTTTTAACCTTTACCAATTACTCGGGGCAGGATCCAGAAATTGGACAAGATGCCAGCGACCCGTTTTGGATTGGTGTTGATAATGCACGAACACCTCCCTCGCGGATGACAACCATTAGTGTTTCAGTATTCTTCTAATTATAGGTATAAAAGATGTTGAAAATGAAAAACAGGAATACTAAAGATAAATACATACGAATGAAGCGTAGTTTCAAATATATAATTATAGCCTTGGTGTTATCAACTCAATTTGGTTGCGACAAATGGCTCGAAATGATGCCGCCTAGCGGATTGACCCGCGAAGAGTTCTGGCAAACTAAAGAAGATGTTGAGTCGGTTTTAATGGGGGCATACAGTTCTTTTTCAGGCCTCGATAGTTGGTTGTTTATACATGGCGAAGCCCGTGCCGATATGTTAAACGATGATGTAAATACCGATGGAAATGTTCGGAATTTAATGAACAGCAACATTTATTCCGATAACTGGTACAGTAATTGGGAAAACTTTTATAAAGTAATTAACTATTGCAACGAGGTAATCGACAATGCCGCCGAAGTACGTGATATTGATAAAACTTTTACCGAATTCCAGTTGCAAGGTTACCTGTCTGAAGCTTACTTTTTACGTAGTTTGGCTTACTTTTATTTGGTGCGTATTTTTAACGATGTGCCCTATGTAACAAAGCCCAGTGAGACCGACAATGCCGATTTTTATCCTCCCAAAACCGAAGGCGATTCAATTTTGCAATACATTTCGGCCGATTTAATTGAGGCACGTAAGTATTTGGCCGACAATTATATCACCTTAATGGAGGAAAAAGGCCGTGCTTCAAAAGAAGCCTGCGATGCCTTGTTGGCCGATATCGCCCTTTGGCGCTTCGATTACGAAGGGGTATTACAGTATGTAAGTAGTATCGAAATGTCGCAGAAAATTGAGCTAATGCCCAGTGCGCGTTGGTTCGAAATGTTTTATCCCGGTAATTCGCTCGAAAGCATTTTCGAATTTCAGTTCGACGAACGCCAAAACCAGCGAAACAATTTGTACGGAATGATGAACGTGAATGCTCGTAACATCGATCCAAGCCAGGTAGCAATTGAAATGTTTGCCCGCAAGTTTTCGAAAGAACCATTTAGGGGCGAAGATGTTTCGATAAGGAAAAACAGCGAAACCGACTTTACAATTTGGAAGTATGTTGGTTTAGCACCTGATGGTCGTACCCAGCGCCCCGATATTTTGCAATATACAGCAAACTGGATTGTTTACCGTTATGCCGATGTACTGCTCATGAAAGCCGAAGCTTTATCGCAACTCGAACGTTACGACGAAGCACTTATCTATCTTAATTTAATACGCGAACGTGCACAAGTACCTTTAACTGGAGTAGCTAATTCGAAAGAAGCTTTCGAAGATGTTATTCTCGAAGAACGAGCGCGCGAATTGGCTTTCGAAGGAAAACGTTGGTTCGACTTGGTTCGCATGGGGCGCCGTAACAATTATGCCCGTAAGGACAAACTTGTCGAAATTATTATTCGTAACGTGCCATCAACACAAAAACGAATATTAGGCTCTAAGCTAACCAACCCAATGGGGTGGTTCATGCCCATTTATAAAAATGAATTGGAAAAGAATTTAAATTTGGAACAAAACCCATATTATACAAGGTAGCAATGAAGAATTACACACTTTTAATAATATTGAGCCTGTTTGTAATGTTCAATTACTCATGCAAACAGGATGTACCTGAAGCTGGTTTTGAAGACATGATTCGTCAAACCATATTGGATTACATTGACGAAAACGATAGCTTGTACTCCAATTTCAAAAAAATTATCGTAGCCGGAGAACTCGATATGACTTTGGGTGCTTACAATCCAAACGGTAACAACTATACCATGTTTTTGCCAACCAACGAAGCTGTCGACGATTTTATTGCCAACAGCAGCAGGTTCAATTCACTCGACGATTTGCTCAACGATAAAGAATATGTAAGTGCAATGGCACGTTACCATGTAGTTAATATGGGCCTTTTAACCAACGATTTTCCATTTGGTGCTTTACCCGAGCTGAACCTTTCGGGGCAATACTTAACCATTGGAATAGAGTCTGTTAGTGATAGTTCATATTACAAAGTAAACAACTTTGCCCCTGTTGTCGAAGGCAATATTGAAGTGTCGAACGGCTATGTGCATATTATATCAAAAGCCTTGTCGCCACTTACTTACAATACCTATCAGTGGCTTGAACAAAATCCAGCCTACTCAATTTTTTACGAAGCTGTTAAGCAAACCGGTTTCGACCAAGTACTTAGCCGCATAATTTATCGCGATTCGGTGGGACTTAACCCTGTTACATTATTTGTAGAGCCCGATACCGTGTATCATCGTTACAATATTTTCAGTTTCGACGATTTGGTTGAATTTATCGATCCATACGATAATAACTATACCGACCCAATAAATGAACTCAACAAATTTGTTGGGTATCATATAACCGAAGGCAGTACCTTCCTTTCCAATTACGAAGGATCGACAAGTAACTTCAACTCGTTTGGACCTTATCCGATTGAGGTGAACGGAATGGGCGAAGAGTTGCTCATAAACAGCCGCAAAATTATTAAAGATACTACTGTTGTATTTTCCGAAGTTAAAAATGCATACGATACAGTGTTTACTTATCTCGAAATAATGTTTTTGTACGATCAAAGCAATATTCTTACTTTAAGTGGCGCTGTTCACTCAGTAAACGAGGTGCTAACCGTTCAACGTGCAGGGGCACGCGATGTTAGTTTCGAGTTTTTCGAAGAACCTATCTTCTCAAGCTATCGCGAAAAATCGGGAGAATACTTAATCGAAGAACGTGAATTGCTTAGTGTGATTAGTTGGACAGGTGGCGATGATCGTTTGCTTTTTGTTAAAAACGATGTAGAATCGGAACAATCGTGGAACAAAGATTATCTTCAAATTGACGGCGATTTTTCAATAAGTTACCAACTACCCCGAATTGTAGCCGGTAAGTACAACCTTATTTTAAGAGCCCATGCTTATGGATCCCAAAATGCTCTTGTTGAAGTGTTTTTCGATGGAGTTAAAATTGGTGGACTTGTCGATTTGAAAACCATTGGAAACCAAAACTGGCCATATTCAGATATTAACCTGGGCGAGTTAACTTTGTTGGAATACGAAAGTCATGTTATTACAGTGCGCTCACTTATTTCGGGTACATTTAAGTGGGACGTTGTAAGGTTTGAAATACCCGATTAGTGTTTTTGTAATTGCATTGATAAATGAGAATAAAAGTTTTAAGTATGAAGAGATATTTCAATATATTAATTGTAGCAATCATTGCAATAAGTTTTGCTGCTTGCGACGATAAGTGGGGTGAGCACTATGGTACAATTCCCGAAACTGTCGATGCAAGTGTTTGGGATGAAATCAAAAAAGATCCTTCTTTATCAACTTTCGTTTCGTATATGGTTGAATTTAAGCTCGATTCTATATTTGATTATACCGATGTTTATACCCTTTTTGTGCCTACTAACGAGGCGTTTGAGGCTTATATGCAGCAAAATGAAGTTACCGACACAACCATTAGTTTTCATATATTGCGGCACTTTATTCAGCCCAATAACATTTTAGGTACTAAGAAAATTCAAACCATTTTATTCAAGTTTGCACAGTTCGAAAACACAAACGGTCAAACATTTTACGACGGTATTCCGCTTGATTATACCAGTCCGCTCTTTAACAATGGCCGGTATTTTAAAATGTCACAAGTAGCTACTCCCGATCCCAGTTTGTACGAATATATTGCTAAAAATATTCCTGTTTTAAGGAATTATATCGATAAACAAGATTCAATTGTGCTCGATAAAGAGTTGAGTAAGCCAATTGGCTTCGACGATGAAGGAAACATCGTTTACGACTCGGTTGTTACAATCATAAATCTTTTTGAAGAAGAGTTTTTTGAAGTGAGTGAAGAGTTTAGGGTCAGAACAGCTACACTTGCCTTTCCTAAGCAAGATCTTTACAACAATGCTTTAACCCAAATGGCGTTGAACTTAGGTGGCGATTATAATTCTTATAATGATATTTCGCTTGAATGGCAAGAGGAAATTCTTATTCCTTATTTACTCGAACATGGCGTTTTTCAAAACATGCGCGAAATTGGCGAATTTGCTACCGATAGTATGAAAAATATTTTAGGCGACAGCGTTTTTATTTTTTATCGTCCAACCGATAAAGTAGTTTGCAGTAATGGTTATGCCTACAACTTTACCAACTTTGAAATTCTCGACTCGTTGTACATGAGTGCCTTGCGTACTGAGGGCGAATACTTGGTCGAAACTATTGGTATGAACCGTTTTGCTTGGCACGACTCGGTAAAAGTTACAAGTTCACAAACCTTTACGCCAACCAACTCGTTCGTAAATACTGCTTCGAACGATACTGTGATGGTGGTTAATTTCCCCAAAAAATACGATGGGCAGTTTGAACTTGAATTTAAATCAGAACCACTTTTCCCACGCCGTTACTTGGTTTTGGTACGTACCCACATGGATTACGGAGGGATATACAATATTTACATAAACGATGAGCTGGTTAAAACTTTCGATTGGTACGATTATGCACGTGCTCGCGGAAGTATTATTAATAGTGTTACCGGTGTAAGATTTATTCCACAAGGGCGTTTCAATAAATTCGATTTCTGGCTCGATAATCAGGTTGAATATGGTAAGGCTGTAATAAGGTTTGAATATGTTGGACCAGGTGTTTCGCCAACTACAATCGATATCAATAATGGTTTAATGATCGATTATATTGAATTTTTACCCGAAAATAAAATCGACGATATAACCAAAAACCCTTGATAGGGTAATTGCTTAAAACAAAAAGCTACTTTAACGAAAGTTAGAAGATGAAACAAAAAGTTGACAAAGAGATAAATAAGCAAAACCATTCAGCAATGAATAGATTTTCAATGAAACAAACCTTAAAGACTGTTTTTCTTGCTGCTACATTAGTATTTGCGGGAAACATGGCTTTAATGGCTCAAAACGAAACAGGCACAAACCAGCAAGTAAAGATTGGCGACGAGGGAGCAACAAGCTCATCGCTCGACGAAGCAAAAGTAACAGTAAAAGGTTTAGTGGTTTCGCCCGAAAACAAGCCTGTGGCTAACGTTTCAATTAGTGTGGAAGGGTCTCGCGATATGCCCGCATTCTCCGATGAAAATGGTGAGTTTGAGCTTACTGCTTATACCGGTAATGTTTGGCTAAGTGTGGCGCCTGCTAACCAATACAAACGTAAGCGTATTTTTTTGGGTGGCCGAAATTCGTTAACCATTATGTTGACTCCCCTGGGGGTTGCTAGTGGCGAAGACGAACTCATAGTTTTAAGCCAGGCCGTAACGCGTAAAAATATGCCTTCATCTTTTTCCGATCTCGATGTCAGTAATATCCAAAATACAATTTTGCCATCAATCGACCGTTACTTTCAAGGGCGGATTGCAGGTATGCATGTAGTAAACCAATCGGGTGCACCTGGTGCCGGAGCTACAACTTTTATTAGGGGTATTAACTCGTTAAATGCTACAAACCAGCCGCTTTTTATTGTCGATGGTGCAATTATGGAACCGCAAGGAATGTTTGGAAGCATTGTTCACGGTTATAATTACAACCCGCTGGTTTCGATAAATCCCTTTGATATTTCGAACTTAACCGTAATTAAAGATGCCGATTATGCAGCAGCTTATGGTTCAAAAGCATCGAATGGTTTAATAATGATCAGTACGCTCGACCCCAGTGCCACCGAAACTTCGTTTGAAATTGATTTGCGCAGGGGGCTTTCACTTAAACCATCACAATACATTCCACAGCTCAATGCTGCCCAACACAAAACTCTGGCTAACGAACTTTTGTACACATCGGGGATGCTCGAAGAAGACCTTATCGAAAATTATCCAAATGTTTTTCTCGAGCCCGATATGGAAACTTTTATTAACTACCAGCACGATACCGAATGGCAACAATATATTTTCGATAATGCATCGTTCACCAATTTTAATATCAAGGTAAAAGGTGGCGACGAAATTGCACGATATGGTTTGTCGTTTGGTTATTACAACAATAACGGAATACTTAAGAATACCAAATACGATGGCTACAATATCCGCTTTGTAAGTTTGGTAAACATTTTTACATGGCTTAGAATGAATGCCACCGTTTCATTTGTTACCAGCAATTCCGATCTTAAAGAATCGGCAATTGTGAAAGAAACTAGCCCAATATTGAGCAGCTTGGCAAAATCACCTTTGTTAAACCCCTATCAATACGATGCCGATGACAATAGAACCTTAATGCTGTCTGAAGTAGATGAGTTTGGGGTGAGCAACCCTTTGGCAACTATCGAAAATTTTGAAGCCAACAACAAAAATTACAACATAAATACATCTTTAGGTTTTGAAGCCGATTTGGGCGAAAATTTTATAATGACAACCAATATTGGCATACTTTACAACTCGCTTAAAGAGAAAATGTTTATGCCAAATA
>DAOSWJ010000121.1:0-8739 GCA_035380005.1 Prolixibacteraceae bacterium
ACCCCTGTACATACCTGACGTGAATTCCTCTGTCAAATCTGTTTTTTTCGACATTGGTATATCGTCATTGTACAAATTGATTATTTCTTGCGAATAAACATTAGTTACCAAAAACATAAAAAGTAATGCAAAAGCCCTTTGCATGTTTAAAGTAGGCTTCCATATTTTTCTATCCATATCCGAGAAGTTATCTTATACAAGTTAAAGATTTCAATTTTGATAAACCTTAGGGTATAAAAATAGGCAAGACTGCTTAATTGTATTTTCAATTTTAGATATTAGGTTTATAAAATCAGATAAAAAACCAACTTATCAGCACAATATCGTACTGTTTGAGATAAAATGCACTTAAAAAACGGCCAAGGCAAATTCAGCCCTGGCCGTGTTCAAATGTATGCACCAAACATAAAGTGTCTTTAAAAATAGATCTTTTAAAAAAGAGTTTTGTACATTATAAATAATTACAGGTTAATAAAATACATTTAAAAGAGGCAGCTGTTTCCAACTGCCCCTTTTCCCGGCAGCTAACCGGCAAACTAATTAATCGAATCTAACTATCTAATCACAACCGGGGTAAAAGTTTCAATTTTTACATTTCTGTCCCTTACCACCAATGTATCAGTCATATTGTGTGTTGATGTTCCAAAATCAACAGTGTAATTCAAGTACATCACGTCGCGTGCTTTATTTCCCCACTCGTCGCCATCGTTAACAAACTCACCACTTCCGGTAGCAGAATAGGAAGCACCGTCGGCACCCGACACCTGGCACTTACCATCGGCACCAATTTTTATCTTAAGTTCAAACGGAACATCATCGTCGCTTCCTTTGTCGCGGGTAACCAACGAAAGTGCTACCTCGTCCATCGAAATGGTGTTCATGTAAACAACTTGGTCGCGCTCAACATACTCGTTACTATAAACAAGTGTTGTATCGAGAGCTGTATTTCCATTGTTGCCTTTGCCTACATCGACACCACGCCTTAGGTATGCACCATGCCATGGGTTGATGTACTTAACGCAGTACAAAACATAATCCATAGGAGCATCGGCCCATTCGTCAACAATGCGTGGATCGGCATTACTGATGTTTGGGTTGCCTCTTAAAATTGAATCGGCATTGGTAACCGATTGAATTCGCAACGGAATAACATAGGTATTTTTAATGGCCAGCGGATCGGCAAAAAATGCGTCGCTCAACTGTACTTCGATACCGCCGCTTTCGGCACCTGCCGGAATAACAATTTGCATGCTTTGATCGAGCGAATAATAACTTTCGGGCATAGGCATAACATTGGCACCCGAATCGCTATCGAACTTCAGGTTGTTGCAAAGCGAATTGTCAACAACAACATCGAGTATCCGATCTTCTTCGTTGGCATAAACACCCCCCATGGTAGCCATAATTCGGCATTTATGATCATTATCGAGCGTATTATCGTATATGTCTTCTCCCAATATCAGCGTACGCACAGGCGTTTGATATGGAAAGTAAACTGTTGTATAATCGAAATCGGGAAAATCCCAGGGCTGATTATGACATGCAGTGAACAATGAAAACACGATCAGTGATAAAACAATTATTTTTTTCATTTTCATTTCTTTTAAAATTTATATTACCATCCTGCATTTTGTGTCAAGTCCCACTTTAACACTTCGCTGTATGGCAGCGGGCCATAATACATATAATCGGTATATTGCCTTTTTTCAATTTGTGTAATCACCAGTTGATCGTCGGCAGTTATTTTCATTCCCGAAACAGGTTCCGAAATGTTTTCTTTCCAACGGCGCAAATCCCAAAAGCGGAATCCTTCGAAACACAGTTCGAGCCTGCGTTCGTTACGAATCAGCGCCCTCATTTGTTCTTTGCTACCAACCGATGCCAAATAACTATCGGGTTGATCAATACCTGCTCTTTGCCTTAAAGCAGCAATTACGTCGCGAGCAGTAAATCCGTTAGGACCTGCACCATCGGGGCCCCAGGCTTCGTTGGCCGCTTCGGCATAAATCAAAAACAGCTCAGTGTATCGAATGTGCGGTACATAATGCTTCTGCGATGTAGCACTTGTTGGGTTCAGGTTTACATCTTCGCGCAACAATTTACGCATGTAATAACCTGTACGTGTCGATGTTGCAATATTATCGAGGCCATCCTTTGTTTTGCCAACCTTTGTTTGAATTGTTGAATTGGTTGGACCCATTTTGCTGCCATGCACCACAATGTACATTGCCAAACGCGGATCGCGGTTCTCATAGGGTTTATTTGGATTGTAGCCACTGTTTGAATCATTAATGGGGTAACCATTTAACATTGGAAAAGCATCGACCAGGTTTTGGGTTGGGTTTACCCTGCCATTACCATAAAGCGAAGGTGGATAATTATCTGTTTCCAAACCGTTGCTTTCGCCAACATTTGTGCGCCATAGAATTTCAGCAGGGTTTTTACCCGATTCAATTGCATTGATCTCGTCGGCATTGGCTTTGGCATACCAGTAGCCACCATTGCTTGCCATGCCCGATACACCGCCAATAAGGTTGAGCACTTCGGCAGCAGCATTTGCAGCATCTTCCCAACTGGCATTTGTTCCTTCGCGATATGCCGGGCTGGCAGCCAATAAAGCCACTTTAGCCCTAATACCTTTAACTATGCGCGAAGTTAAACGCTGACGGTTATATGATCCAAAAACCCTGTTGTAATCCGAAACGGTTGTTTTTCCTGCATATTTAGCAGGAATTTGAGTCTCGTCGGCTACATCTTCAAAATCGAGCGGCAGGTAGCTTTCGGCCATATCTAAATCGTTATAAATTTGGGCAATACACTCGCTAAAGGTATTACGCGGCATGGTAAAATCCGATTCACCATCGAGTGGTTCGGTAATAATTGGTACCCCAAGCAATTGACCGTCGGCAGTCCAGCCACCATGCGCCTGCAGCAGATGAAACAGAAAAAGTGCCCGTAACCCGTAAGCTTCGCCCTTTGTTCTATCGTTGAACATTTCGCTGGTATATTTACCGGTTTTTGCCCAGTTAACCGAATCGGTTTCGGCCAAAATAATGTTCAAATACTGAATAGCAGCAAAAGCACTGGTCCATTGTTCAACAGGGTTATTCATTGCCGACCATTGTCCGGTAGCCATTAATAAATACGAATTATTAGGATCGTTCGAAACGGCGTCGTCGGTTGCCACATCGTTAAACGAATACCCTCCCGATGGGAGCCTAACGTATCCGTTCAACAAAAGGCCCTGAGCAAAAGCCGCGTCGTTGTATATGTCTTCCAACTTTCGGTTGTTCATATCGGCTGGCGAAAAAAGATCTTCGCAAGCAGTTAATACAACAACAAAAGCGAATAATATGATTAATTTTGTCTTCATATCTTATAAAAATTTTTATTTACGCACTAAAACACAGCTTTGATACCCAAATTATAGAATCGGGTTTGAGGCGAACCTCCAATGTTCAATTCCATAATATCCTTATTCTTCGAAATTGTAAGCAAGTTGCTTCCGCTTAAATGGATATTCAAACCTTTGATAAACGAATTGCCAATAACGCTTTGTGGCAAAGCGTAAGTCAACTGTACCTTCGACAAATCGAAACGATCGGAGCTGTATAGCCAGTAATCGGAACTGCGGAAATTATTGTCGCCGCTTGTAGTGGTAAGTCGTGGATAAGTTGCTGTATTTTTGGTTTCTTCAGTCCAGCTATCCAAAACTACTTCGGAATATTTCTTTTCGCCCGAAACCCAATAATAATCGCCCCCTTTAATGCTTGTAGCACCAATATTGGCTGTGCCAAGCATGAATAAAGTAAAGCCTTTCCATTGTGCGGTAAAATGTACACCACCAAAAAGCGGGCTGCTCCAACGGCCAATCATTACCTCGTCGCGTTCGTCAATTACCCCGTCGTTATTTTGATCTTTGTATTTGATATCGCCAGGCTTCACCTCACCGAATTTTTGTTCAGCATGGTTATCTATTTCGTCCTGATCCATAAACAAACCTTCGCTTTCTAAACCGAACATGGCATCGATCACTTTGCCTGCCCTGTTGCGGTAAGTATCGGCAAACAGCTCTTCGCGAACCAATGCTTTGGTATTGAAATAAGTACCCGAAAGGCCAACAATAAACTTCAAATCACCGGCATCGATATTGTAATCGAACTGGAAGTCGGCTCCACGATATAAGTTTGCTTCAAAATTTGTGTAAGGCACAAACGATGTTTCGGGCCAATAAGTACGGAAGAAACTTGGATACTGTGTATAACTCTGTACCGGAATACCATCCTTTTTGATTAAGAACGCATTGGCTTTCAACCTTATCGAATTGTTGAGCATGAATGCATCAACACCAACAACCACTTCTTTACGTTTCACATAATTGAGGTTGGGGTTTGCACCACGCGAAATGGTGGTTGCCTGGCTGGTATAAGTACCATCGCTCCACGAGTAATAAGCGGTTGATGAGTAAACATCGTCGTACAAATAATAATTGTTTATGCCTATATCGGTATTGAGGATACCGGCCGATAAATCAACTTTCAAGCGGTTAAATACCGACGAATTTTTCAGAAAATCTTCTTCGGTCAACACCCAGGCCAAATTTAAAGTTGGCGAGAAAGCTACCCTTGTGTTTTCGGGCAACTTGGTTGAATTCACAACAGCTCCACTAAAATCGAAATAATATTTGTGCTTATAATTGTACGCCAACTGCAAGCCCAAGTTGGTATTTGTTGTGTATTGAAAATCGCCTGTTTGACGGCCACGGAATCCGGCTGCTATGAGCATTGCCGAAACATTGTGAACTTTATCGAAAGTATTTTCATAATCGAGGTGCACATTGAAGTCGAGCAAATTATAATTGTAAGTACCATCGAGGTGTTGAGTACCCGAGTTGCTGTCTTTATTGAATTTTTCCAAAGCAGCAATCGAATCGGTCGTTTCGTAAGTATTCCATTCGGGTTCGTAAACTGCATAGTTGTTATCGATAAACTGCCTGTAAGTATTTGCATAATCGATACTAACCTGACCATGAGCAGTTAAACCTTTCAATATGTTTTTCAAATCGGCATCGAGACCAACCGAGTACTGAAACTGTCGCCTGGTATATGTACTGTAACCATCGGCATACACATCGGCAATTGGGTTGGTTAGGTATTGCTGCGAACCACCCAACAGGTACTTTCCATCGATTAAATGGCGACTTGTATTGATCATTGTAGCAGCTTCTTCGTTGTTTTTCTCAATCAAATCGATTGGCACCAAAGGCGAAAAACGGTGAGGCTGCATAGTTGAAGCATTTCCCCAATAATTACCGTTTGCAGTTCGTGCATCGTAGAAAACTGTCGATACATTTACATAAGTGCTAACGTAATCGTTCAATTTCAGATCGATATTACCCCTTATGTTCATGCGAGTTATGCCCTCATTCTGGCCTTCGCCAAAGTTCAGGAAGCTGTTTTGCTTTTCGAAACCGGCAAGGGCATAAAAAACTGCACGATCGTTTCCACCCGAAAAGTCGGCATTAACAGTATAAGTATTCAACACCTTGCGCAAGTAATCCGACGAATAGTAATCGACATCGGGATAACGGTAAATATTTGCTCCCGAACGGTAGTTTTCGATTGTTTCTTCGGAATACAATGGATCCATACCATCGTTGGCCAGAGCCTGGTTGTAATAGGTCATGTAATCGGCCGAGCCCAAATAATTAGGATATGCTTTTGGCACGTTAATGCCAGCATTAATGTTCACTTTATTTACTTGCTCGCCATTGTGGCCGCGCTTGGTTTTAATAAGAATTGCACCATTAGCAGCCCTGCTTCCGTACAACACCAAAGCATTGGCACTTTTGAGGAATGTAATTTGCTCAATTTCGTCGGCAGTAACCGAATTGATATCGCGGGGTACACCATCAACAAGCAGCAGGGTACCATCGAAATTCCATAAATTAGTACCGCCAATGAAAGCCGACAAGCCGTTTAAGGCATAGGTTCCATAATGCTTGTCTAAGTAGTCTTCGGGGTTTACCACCGAAATTGCTGTTGACAGGTCGTTGATATGGACACTACCATACGCTACATTTGCCAACGAATCGTTACCTGTGGTTGATAAAAACGGCGAAGCTTCAGATTGTCCATAAACCAAAGGTTTAATGAACAGGCTCAATGCAATAAAAACCACGCTTATAATTATATGTTTCATTATAAATTTCATTTTTAGATTTTTAAAAACCTTGCCTATTTACCAACCTGGATTTTGCCCGAACGAAGGATAAATAGAAACATCGTCAATTTTAAGCGGCAACCAGTAATGCTTGGTTTCAAACACGCGTGTAAGTATTACCCTTTCTTTCAAATTAACGGGTTTGCCATCGTCGCCCCTATCGAAATCGTGGGCAGTTTTCTCGCGATACTTTTTCTCGCCGGCCAATAGCCAACGGCGGATATCGTGATAACGGTGATCGGCTTCGAAAGCCAGTTCAACTGCACGTTCGCGAATAATCTCGTTCATGAACAGGTTTTTATCGGCTACATATTTTGCAGCAACTGCACCGGCTCCACTGCGAGTACGTACCCTGTTAAAAGCCTCTTCGGCAGTAATGAAACCTGGATAACTGGCTGTTGCCGAGCCATAAGCATGAAGCACAGCTTCGGCGTACATCAGGTAAACATCGGGCAAACGCATGTACGACAAATGCATGTAGTTGTTCGGAAAACCATCGATATCGTTAGCCGTAAGCGGAATAAGCTTTTTGAGCATGTAACCGGTACGTCCAACAGCTTGGTTGTTGCGGCTGTGGCCACCATTGTGCAAAGCTGCATAGCGGAATTTTTCTTTGTCCTCGGGAGCCGAACCTTTAATTACAGGATCGCCATCGATGGTGATATCGTGGTAAAACCTTGGGTCGCGGTTCGACCATGGATCTTTAGGATCGTAACCCGATTCAGGATCGGTAATTGGCAAACCATTGGCCATACCGTAATTTTCGACATACCTTGCATTTGGCGACGAGTAACCTGCACCTACAGTTGCATCGGTAAAAATTGAACTTGGCCCCCAAGGGCATCCTTTGAACCATGAGCTGTAAACCGGAGCCTGAAAAATTGCTTCGGGATAACCAGGAATGGTGCTGCGGCCATCGGTATAAAACAGAGAGCTGTAATCTTCAAAAGGCACCATTTTTACCCAGCTTGAGCCATCCTCAACATATTGCAACATTTCGGCAAAAGCTGCAGCAGCTTTTTCGCAATATTCGGTATTGTACGAGGCATTACCTGTTGATTCTTTATTCATTAAAGGGCTACCGGCATACAAATAATTTTTGCCTAAATATGCAAGTGCCATAATTTTTGTAATGCGTTGTTGGTTTTTGCCCGAAGTTAGTTGACCGGCAGCAGTTTTGTCCCAATCGAGTGGAAGCAAATCGGCAGCTTCGCGCAAATCGGCAGCTACACGGTCGGCAGTTTCCTGGTAACTTAATCGAGGCAACTCTTCGTTCTCGCTTGATGAAATAACGTGATCGATATATGGCAGCCCACCCCAAAAACTCATCAGTTTAAAATGGAACCATGCACGGAAGAACAAGAGCTGACCTTTAATGAGGTCTTTTTCTTCCTGTGTTGCATCAACCATATTATCGAGATTTTCGAGGCCTAGGTTGGCTTTGCGGATTGCATACCAGGCATTGGGCCATAATCCCTTATCGAATGTATCGTCGGGTTTTGTTTTAGGTGAACCGGCATCGAGCCACGATATCCAGGCGCTGGTGGTCCAGCCCCATGCGTCGCCCTTATCGAAAAGGTCGTTTAACCAAATGCCACCGTCTTTGTGCAGCACTTCGTCGGCCAAGAGCCAGTCGCACGCCCAAACAGCCCCAACAAAATCGGGTACAGCGCTGTAAATCTCCTCGGTATAACCTTGGAAATTGGTAAAGTTGATGAAGGCATCGGTCGATGAAACTTCAGCTTCGGGAGCCCTGTCGAGGTATTCGACACAAGCAGTCGAAACCAATGTCAGCAAAATGACAAAGCCCCTTAATATGTTGTATCTAATTTTCTTCATTTTATCGCTTTTTACAATGTTATATTAAGACCTAAGTTGATACGCCTTACGGTTGGATATGCCGATGAAGCTCCCATGTTCACCTCGCGGTCGTCGGGCATGCTGGTCCACATCCAAAGGTTATTGCCATTCAGGAATATTTTTAGCGAGCTTATTCCCAAACGTTGTACGGCAAACTTATCGAATGTATAAGCAAACTCTATGTTTTTAAGCCTTACGTAAGAACCATCGTACAAGTATGTAGTACCTGAATAGTTCATGTGCGAATTCCAACGCGGCATAGGTACATCGGGGTTGGTATTGTCCTTCGACCAGAAAGTACCTTGTTCATACACTCTGTTCAAATGGCCCGAGAAACTTTGCAGGTAAACCGAACGGTTGGCATTGTTCACACCATAAAACTGAACAAAACCACTAAAACCTTTCCATTCAATCCCAAACGAACCACTATAAGTGTTTTGCGGCCTTTCGGGGTATCCGTATGGAGCCGAATCGTAATCGTCGATTACACCATCGCCATTGAAGTCCATAATATAAAGGTTACCAGGAATTTTCTCGGCATCGTAGGTATTAAGAATTGTACTACCGTAAACTTCGTCCCAGGTATTGTAATACCCCCTGCTAATGTGCGAATAGGTTTGCCCAATTTGTTTACCTTCTTTTTTCTTGTAATAATCG
>DAOSWJ010000122.1:0-8727 GCA_035380005.1 Prolixibacteraceae bacterium
CATTGGCAAACTTAAATATTGAGGGTATGCATTGGGGAAAGCATCGGCCAATTTTGTATTTACCACAATATAAAATGTATTAATTGCCCACAAGAAACCTATATAAAACAACAGGCTCTTTTTAAATAAAATACGCAAAGCAATTAATGCGAATGGAATTCCTACTACTAACGTTACAATAATTGATTTTACAACCGGATTCATAAATATTAATTTATTAATTTATTCAATAAAGGGAAAAATTGTTCTCCTTTGTTAATATTATCTAATGCTATATCAAAATGTTCTGAAAATTGGGTTTTTAAAATTGCCCCAGTAAAACCTGCATTTTTTATTTTTCGATGCAGATCGGCAGCATCGGACATGGTAACGGCTAATAATTTTAAATTTGGATTGATTTTTAAACAAATATTTGCAGCAGTTATGCCATCTATTAAAGGCATGTTAATATCGAGCAAAACTATATCAGGTAAGTTTGTTGTAATCTTCTCGGTAAATTCTTTGCCATTGTATGCTTCGGCTATAACTTCTACATCGTTTCGAAGCGAAAGAATTACTTTCAGGGCCTCGATAAAAGCTTTATTATCGTCGACCAACATTATTTTTTTCCGCTCGTTCATTTATCACTATTATTTTATGGTGCAAAACTAAACGAGCAAAACATTCTTTTTACAAGGTTTTTTTTCCAAAGAGAGTAAGGGAAAACATTGTTTTAGCAGCAAGGGTAAACCCTCGAAAGTATTGTAGAACACTAAAGTTCTACTAATTTATTTTTAATTGCAAACAAAACCAAGGATACAGCACTGTTCGTTTCTGTTTTTAGCATTAGTTTCGATTTATGCCCTTCGACAGTTTTGATGCTTATGAACAATTCGTCGGCAATTTGTTTGTTTGTAAAGCCTTTGCACATGAGCTTCAGCACATCCATTTCGCGATCGGAAATCTCAAGCTTTTTTGCATAATCGTTTCCGGTAAGTTGATCGTCGTTTTTAAGAATAATGTTCATCAAGAGCTCTTGAGAGAAATAAACATTTCCAATCGAAACTTCATCTATGGCAGCACTAAGTTGATTTATTCCAGCACTTTTGAGCACAAAGCCTTTAGCACCTGCTTCAATCATCTTTTTATAGTGACCATGATCGCCATGCATCGAAAGCGCCAACACTTTTAAATTGGGATACTTCAAAACGGCTTCTTGAGTTGCTTCTACGCCATTCATAATGGGCATATCGATATCCATAAGCACAATATCGGGAATACCATGAGCAAATTGTTCTAGAAATTCGCGACCATTAGATGCTACGCCTATTACTTCATATTTTTCTGATGAACTTAAAATAAAACGAATGCTTTCGCGAAACATAGCGTGGTCTTCAACAATCAGTATTGTTATTTTTTTATTTTTTTCCATATTGGTTATGCTTGAAAAAGGTCAATTGTTGCATTCATAATAAATCCTTTATTTGGAGCTGAATCGATAATAAATGTACCGCCCATTTTTTCAATTCGGCTTTTCATATTAAACAAACCTATTCCTTCATCAATTTTGTGTGAACTTAAATCGAAACCCATTCCATTATCGCGATAAGTTATTTTAAGGTTTGAATTTTGAAGATGCATTTGTATCTCAATATTTTTTGCACTTGCATGCTTCAATGTATTATTTATCAACTCTGTAACCAATCGATACAAAGTAATTTCAATATCTTCATCGAAACGTTGATCAAAATTGCTTTCAAGTTTAATACTTATTTTATTGGTAAAAACAATTTTATCAACAAATGCATTCAGGGCCTTTACAATACCTAAATTTTGCAAAACATAAGGGCTTAAGTTATTTGATATCTCCCTTACACTTCGTATCGACTCTTCGATGGTGTTGCCAATTCGTTTTTGAATTTCTTCGCTATTTGGGTGCTTATCAAATGCCTCGAAGTAAATTTTTAAAGTTGACAACAAAGGCCCAAGACCATCGTGGAGTTCACGAGAAAGCCTGAAACGTTCTTTTTCTTCGGCACGTAATGCTGCACTATAAATATGTTTTTCCCTATCATATTTATCTGTATTATCCCTAAAAATTGCTAAAATCGATTCTTCATCATTAAAATTAACAATTGCTGTAGTTACATCCAAATAACGTTTTCGTCCCAATCTGTTCGAAAAATAGTTAACATCGAACCTTGATGGTAATTTTTGAAGGTTTGAACGATAAGCTTCGAACCTATCTTCAAAATTACCAGGTATTAATCCAATGATATTTGCATCAATCAATTCGTTATTATTAAGTCCCATAAATGAAGCAAAACACGAATTGAAGTCAATTATTTTTCCATCCGGTCTAAACACAACCATTGGATCGGCATTGTTTTTGAAAATATTCCTGAAATTTCGCTCATTTACAATGGTTTGATGTTTTAATTTTTTGTTTTCAACTATTTCATTTTGAAGACGGTCGGCAACTTTAATCAGATTATTCCTTTCGTTGGCCAAATCTTCAATATTCGATTGAAACTTTTTGGTGATCTGTTTCATCGAAAAAATCACAAAAAGTGTTACTAAAACCAGATTTAAGGATCTAAAAACTGCTAACAACCAAGTTCTGTTGTATACATTTAAATCGATATAGTGAGAATTGTATCCGATTTTTTCAACAATTTTGGCAACAATCATAATACAAATTGATGAAAAAAGCACAAAAAATGCCTTACGTATATTGAAATACAAAAAAGCCATTATAGCAGCCAGATTAAACCACAGAATAGCCAAACTTAAAAATCCAACATTAAATATATCAACAATTCCAAGCGTTAGAATAAGAAGAATTATAATACTAGCCCTAAAATTATATTGAATCTTTTTATTGAACAGGTACGTAAAAAAAAGAAGTAAGTAAACTGCAACATTAACAATCGGAACAACAATATTTCCATATTTATATGCCCTAAAAACCGACAAGAGCAACAAAGGAAGCCCCGTTATTACACCAACCAACAACGAGGCATTAACCAATCGGTTTTTTACTATTTCTAATTCGGAATTGTAATTTAAATTGTTTTGCATTAATTATTTGCTCAGTAAGTTTTAAGCCCATAAGTTAACTATTTTTGCTCAAACCTTACAGTTATTTGATGCCTATCAAAAAATTTGTTCTAAAACTTTGCCTTTTGCTTTATTGGGCGGAACAATATTTAAAAACCTACAAATAGTTGGCACAATATCAACAACTTCGACCAACGAATAATATGTTCCTTCTTTAACATTCATGCCATAAAAACATAATGGCACCCTAAGTTCCGAAGAATAATCGACCTGATTATACTTGTAAACGGGCATCCACCCCTCTTCGAGTAAAATCATCACATCACCCGATCGTTGTACACTATAGCTGTTTTCAACAATTAGAAACCTGGGGTTGTTTAAATTCCCCGACTCGATTATATGGGCAGGCAAAGCAGCTTTTACGCCCGAAAAATGGTTTAAAAAATAAGCTACTTTTTGTCTTATGTCATTTAAATCGATTTCTTTTTTAGTGATTAAATCATGATCGAGGTAAATTTGTTCTTCGTTATACATTTTCACCCAATTGCCTACACCATAAATTGCATTTAAATATGAACGCAACAAGGCCAATGCGCTTTGAGGTGAAAATTCTCCTGCATCGAAACCCTGCTCATCTTTTAACACATCGACCGGATAACCCGATGTAGAAGCTGATGTAAGGCAAACCAAATAATTATCTTTTCCGAAATGTTTATCCAAATAACTAAGTAATGAAGCAATTTCAATATCGAGTCTCAAATAACTCTCTTGAATTTCAACACTGTATGGATTGAACCATTTATTGGCATAATCGAGTGTCGAAAATGTAACATTCAATAAATCGGGATACATATCGGAGCCAAGTTTTTCTTGGTCGATTATATGAACAGCAAAGTCGCGAACCATTTTATTTCCAAAAGGACTGGCTTTGATTATCGACAATGGGTATTCTTGATCTTGTGCAATTTTTGAAAGGTTATAAGGGAAAGTATTCCATCGGTTCCAAAATCCATCTTCGAGTACATAATCGTCGTTATAGCTTGCAATGTAGCTGCTTTCGGGCAATAACAAATCCCATTCGCGTTGGAAATACATTTGCGCCATGTTCATTTGATTAAATCCAATAGCCCAATCGGGAAACTGGTCGATATAATACGACGATGTTACAAAGTTTCCGTTTGAAGGATCAAACCAATAAGCACCGTCGGCTGCATGACCGGCCGACAGCACTGCTGAAGAAGCATTAAGTGCAACCGAAAATACTTTCGACTTATGATTTGTTTGTTGTTTTAGCACATCGCCAATTGTAAAAACTTTCAACTGCTTTGCCGAAGCCGAACCAAAATTGGAATCGCTCCCCAAGGTAAGATAATAATCATCGGCAACAGCATCGATTTCAGAAGCTGTAAGTTGCTTGTACCATTTGTCGCCAACCACCCCATGCTCCGAGGGATAAGTACCTGTAAAAATTGTTGAAACAAGCGTTGAACTTTTAATATTGTGAATATCGGCACGGGTATTCGCAAAAATAGCCCCACCATTGTACATGCGTTTAAAACCGCCTAACTGAAAGCTGTCCCAATAACGGTTTACATAGTCGGCCCTAAAATGCTCAACATTAATACACACTACAATTTTTGGCGAAATTTTTTGTGGCTCGCCAGCCCTAATTGTTAAAACCGAAAGAATAAAAAACAATAAAATAAGGCAACGCTTCATATTCAAAATATTAATTGAATGTCAAAAATAACCAAAAATAGAAAGCCGCCCATTAACACAGGCGGCTTTCATAAATTATTAGTATTATTTAACTAGCAAACAACAAGTTGTGCCAATTACTTTTTATATACTTTTTGGTAACCATAAATGGCTTCTTCGCCAAGTTCCTCTTCGATACGGAGTAACTGGTTGTATTTAGCCATACGGTCGGAACGGCTCATCGAACCTGTTTTAATTTGACCACTATTTGTTGCAACAGCAATATCGGCAATTGTAGCATCTTCGGTTTCGCCCGAACGGTGCGAAGTAACCGAAGTATAACCTGCACGGTGAGCCATTTCAATTGCATCTAAAGTTTCGGTTAAAGTACCAATTTGGTTTACTTTAATAAGAATTGAGTTAGCTGCACCTAATTCAATACCTTTTTTGAGGTATTCAACATTGGTTACAAAAAGGTCGTCGCCAACCAACTGGCATTTATCACCAATAGCTTTTGTAAGAGCAACCCATCCGTCCCAGTCGCCTTCGTCCATACCATCTTCAATTGAGTCGATTGGATATTTTGCCACCAATTCGGCCATGTATGCAGCTTGTTCGATCGAGTTACGTTTTGCTCCGTTAGGACCTTCAAATTTCGAATAATCGTAAACACCGTTGCTATAGAATTCCGATGCAGCACAGTCGAGACCAATGGTAATATCAACACCAGGTTTGTAACCAGCTTTTTCGATAGCTTGAATAATGCTTTCGAGAGCATCTTCGGTACCGTTTAAAGCAGGAGCAAAACCACCTTCGTCGCCAACAGCAGTGCTGAGGTTACGGTCGTGCAATACTTTTTTAAGGTTATGGAAAACTTCGGCACCCATGCGCAAACCTTCGCGGAACGAAGGAGCACCAACCGGACGGATCATGAACTCTTGGAATGCGATAGGAGCATCGGAGTGTGAACCTCCATTAATGATGTTCATCATTGGTACGGGCAAAGTTTTTGCGTTGGTACCACCAATGTAACGGTAAAGAGGCATTTCGAGGTAATTGGCAGCAGCTTTTGCAACAGCCAACGATACACCCAAAATTGCATTTGCTCCAAGATTGCTTTTGGTTTTGGTTCCGTCGAGAGCCAACATTGCTTTATCGATTCCAACCTGATCCAAAGCGCTCATGCCTTCAATTGCAGGGCCAATTTTGGTATTAACATTCTCAACAGCTTTCAATACACCTTTTCCAAGGTAACGGCTTTTATCGCCATCGCGCAATTCAAGTGCTTCGTTTTCACCTGTTGAAGCTCCCGATGGAACAGCAGCTACACCTTTGATGCCACTTTCGAGGGTAATTTCAACTTCAACAGTTGGGTTACCACGCGAGTCGATGATTTCTCTACCATGTACTTTGTAGATATGCATAATTTCTAGTTTTAAATTATTAAGGACTTAATTTATTTATTTTCAATTTTTTGAATCAATTCTAATACTTAATCCTTTTCAATGCAGTAAGTTTGATATAAAAGCATTTCAAAATTACGAAAAATGAAAAAGACAATCGCTTATTCTTTACAAAAAAACCGGCATCAAAAGTAATATAAATAACAGAAAACAAAATGGTATTATATATAAATGTGGTTTTGTCTTAACATACAATTAACTGTGTTTTGACCACACCCATTAACAAACAAAAGTTGTTCTATTTAAGGCAATTATTAAACAATTCGATTCCGTCGCGATGGTCGGCAATAATTAGCACTTTATCGTTTTCGAGCAAGGTAGTTGACCCGTCGGGAATGAAGTAGGTACCATCGCGTCTTTTCACCATTACAACCAATACATTATGTGGCAAATTTAATTCAACCAAAGATTTGCCTACACATCCATGATGCTTTGAAATGGTTATTTCTTCCATCATCGAGCGGGCTTTTTCGTCAATCTCTTTATTTATTATTCCTTTATGGATAGTACGTTCGGGACGCGACAAACGCAGCAATTTAGCTACAAATGGGATTGAAGTTCCTTGAACAATTACTGAAGTAACTGTTATAAAGAATACCAGATTAAAAATCACATCGGCTTTATCGATGTGTTGTGTAAGCGGTATCATTGCAAAAACAATTGGCACAGCTCCTCTAAGTCCAACCCACGACAAAAAAATTCTGCTTCGCAAACGAACTTTAAACGGAGCTAAAACCAAGAATATGCTTAATGGCCTGGCTATCAGAATCAAAAAAACAGAAATCAGCAAACCTGTGCCTATATGAGGCAAAACTTCCGACGGATAAACCTGTAAGCCAAGCGTTAAAAAGAGCACTACCTGCATCAGCCATGCTACACCATCAAAATGTTTAGTCAAGCTTCGTTTATGTATAAAGTCACTATTTCCTAGCACAAGTGCCGCAATATAAACCGACAAAAACGCATTTCCACCCAAAAAAGTAGTACCCGAAAAAGTTAGCAAAACCATACCAATTAACAATACCGAATACAAGCCGCTCACTTCGAGTTTTATCCAGTTGAGCATTAATTGCATCCCTTTTCCGGCCAATAAACCAACCAAAGCCCCAACCAACATTTGCTGAAAAAAAATACCCAAAATGCCCCAAAAGCCTTTTTCAGGATTGCTGATTAAAAACATAAATACAATGGTTAAGAAATAGGCCATCGGATCGTTACTACCACTTTCGAGCTCTAGCACCTGGCGTAAATTGCCTTTCAATTTGAGCCCTTTTGATCGTAATATTGAAAACACAGCTGCTGCATCGGTCGAAGAAACTATTGCTCCAAGCAACAATCCTTCGAGTAACGAAAAATCAGTAAGCAACCAAACAAATGTACCTACTGCAAAACAGGTAAGCATTACCCCCAAGGTTGAAAGCATTACCCCCGGAAACATCACTTTTTTTACATCAGAATAACGCGTATCCAAGCCACCCGAAAAAAGTATAAAACTTAGCGAAAAAGATCCTATAAATTGGGCAACCTCAGGATTATCGAAATGAATACCTCCAGGACCATCAACACCTGCAATCATTCCCAAAATCAAAAACAACAATAATAATGGAACACCAAACCGAACTGTGGTTTTTGTTAGCACAACACTTATAACTACAAGCATTGATCCCAAAAGCATTATATTATCGAGGTTAAGTGTCATATTTATGATTCAAAAAAAATTGATTGACAGAATTGCCTTACAAAAATAAGAAACAATAACGACTAATGATATCAATCACATCAAAAGGCTAATTTATCCATTTTTCAGAATACAACACACTATTTTACAGAATAGTTACAAACTAATACCTACAACTAATGTTGTGTAATTTGTTTTTTAAATGAAAAAATTACTATTTTTCGGCGCTTTTAAAAATACACAAAATGACAGGGGAAAAAACAGAGGAATCATTTCATCCCATTGATATAAAAGAGGTTGTAAAAGAAAAAAGCCCTAACGGATACAAACGTATTCCGGCATTTGTTTATCGTTGGCTCACAAAAATCTTACATTTAAACGAAATCAACGAGTTTCTAATTACAACTCATAACCTCGAACCCATACCTTTCTTAAACGAAGCTGTAAAGTTTTTAGGAATCGACTACGAAGTTCATGGAAAAGAAAATATTCCGAAGGACAGACGTTTTATTGCAGCATCGAATCATCCGCTGGGCGGTCTCGATGGTGTAATATTGATAAAAGTTTTGATGGAAGAAACCGGTTCATCGAGGGCTTTAGCCAACGATTTTATAATGGCTATTAAACCTTTGCGCAAAATTTTTATCCCTATCAACAAAATTGGGGGTCAGGCACGCAATGCGGTAAACGAAGTAGATAAACTTTATAACAACAACGATAATGTAGTAATTTTCCCTGCCGGATTATGCTCGCGCAAGGTTAAGGGTGAAATTGTCGATCTCACTTGGCAAAAACATTTTATACAAAAATCAATAAAGCATAAGATCGATATTTTGCCCATACATTTTT